>NZ_JBHUXV010000002.1:8495-228950 GCF_042669125.1 Streptomyces sp. NPDC057253
ACGGCACCCGCCTTTCCGTGTGTGCTGGAGCGCCCGTGTCAGGCGCAGCCCAGCTCGCCCAGCATGCCCTCGCGCAGCCGCGTGATGATCCGCTTGATCAGCCGGGACACATGCATCTGGGAGCAGCCGAGCCGCTCGCCGATCTCCGACTGGGTGGCCTCCTCCACGAACCGCATGTGGATGATCTGCCGGTCGCGCTCGCTCAGCTCGGCCATCAGCGGCGCGAGCGAGTGGAAGTCCTCGACGAGCCGCAGCCCGTCCTCCTCCACGCCGATGAAGTCGGCCAGCACCGATTCGCCGCCCTCGGGGCCGTCACCGGTCAGGGCCGCGTCCAGGGACGAGGAGTTGTAGCCGTTGGAGGCGATCTGCGCCTCGACCACCTCCTTCTCGGAGATGTTCATCAGCGTGGCGAGCTCGGCCACGGACGGGTCCCGGTCCAGGCGGCTCGCGAGCTCCTCGCGTGCCTTGGCCAGTTCGACGCGCAGCTCCTGGAGGCGCCGGGGGACGTGCACCGCCCAGGTGGTGTCACGGAAGAAACGCTTGATCTCGCCGACGATGTAGGGCAGCGCGAAGGACGTGAACTCCACCTCGCGCGACACCTCGAACCGGTCGATCGCCTTGATCAGGCCGATCATGCCGGTCTGGACGATGTCCTCCATGTCGTCGCCGCGGCCCCGGAACCTCCCGGCCGCGAACCGCACGAGGGACATGTTCATCTCGATGAGGGTGTTGCGCGCGTACTGGTACTCGTGCGTGCCCTCTTCGAGCTCCGTGAGGCGCTGGAAGAACTGGCGGGACAGCTCCCGCGCGTCCCGAGGCGCCACGGACCGCGGTTCCTCGACTCCCGGCAGCGGTGTCTCACCCGTCCTGGCCCCGCTGGCGTGCCCGGCGACCTCTGTCTCCGAGCGGTTCACGGCGGTGACGGCGGTATGCATTACCTCTCCCACGAAAGTCACGGCTCGACGTCTGCCTCTTCGGCCTGGGTTGTCAGGTGCTGAAAGCGATCAGCGGCCAACCGGGTACCCGGAACGCGACGACCTATGCGTCACCGGGCCACCGGCTTCACCACATCCGCCCGCAGCTCCCTCGCTCTGCGCGTACCCGAGGAGTGACGGCGCATGCCCATACGGTTCACCGACGGCGCAAAATCGCTGGTCCCGACCGCCATGACCCCCGTGGACGCGAGGCATGGCGCCATTTTCGCAGGCGGTGTGAGCTGTGTCCCCTTCCCGCCGTGTGGCCGGATCTCGCCGCTTGCTCTCCCGCGGGCGTGCGTTGTCCACTCAGGGCGGAACGCCGCCCCCTTCCCCTCGCCGCCGCTGAACCTAGGCTGAGCAGGTGAGCAACGAAGCGCCGAACCAAGCCCGCGTGATCCCCCTGCGCCCGCAGTCCGCGCGCCCCGGGACCGCCCGCCCGGTGTCCGAACGCCCCGCCACGACACCGCCGCGTCCGGTCGCACCGACAGCGCCCGCCCCGAGCCGGGCCAGGGAACCGCTGTGGCGCGACCTCGTCGGAGACGTCCTGCGCCGGGAGCGCCTCGCCCAGGAGCGCACGCTCAAGGAGGTGGCCGAAGCGGCCCGGATCTCGATGCCCTACCTCTCCGAGGTGGAGCGCGGCCGCAAGGAGGCCTCCTCGGAGGTCCTGGCGGCCGCCGCCCACGCCCTGGGCCTCGGCCTCGGCGATCTGCTCTCCCTGGCCCAGGGCGAGCTCACCCGGCACGCCGCCCGCACCCGGCGCGCGGTGCCGGGATCGTCGTACGACGGGATGTGCCTGGCGGCCTGACGCGGGAGCCGGCGTCTCAGACCGTCACGAGGCGCCGGCTGACCACCTCGTCGGCCAGCCCGTACGCCACCGCCTCCTCGGCGGTGAACACCTTGTCGCGGTCCATGTCGGCGCGCAGCGCGGCGATGTCGTGGTGGGTGTGCCGGGCCAGCACCTCCTCCACCTGGGAGCGGATGCGGACCATCTCCTTGGCCTGGAGGGTCAGGTCGGAGATCGCGCCGCGGTTGCCGCCGGAGGCGGGCTGGCCGAGCAGCACGCGCGCGTGCTCCAGGACGAGCCGGCGCCCGGGATCCCCGCCGGCCAGCAGGACGGCCGCCGTGGAGGCCGCCTGGCCCACGCAGAGCGTGGAGATCGGCGCCTGCACATAGGTCATGGTGTCGTAGATCGCCATCAGTGAAGTGAACGATCCGCCGGGCGAGTTGATGTAGATCGAGATCTCGCTCTCCGGTGCCGCCGACTCCAGATGCAGCAGCTGCGCGATCACCACGTTGGCCACGCCGTCGTCGATCTCGGTGCCGAGGAAGATGATCCGCTCGGAGAGCAGACGGCTGAAGACGTCGGAGGAGCGCTCGCCGTGCGCGGTCCGCTCGACGACGTACGGAATCGTGTAGTTCGCCATGTCAGAGCCCCATCCGTCGCCTGGAGGCGGCCGGGCGGACGTCCGCGAGGGACTCCAGGACCCGGTCCACCATGCCGTACTGCCTGGCCTCCTCGGCCGTGAACCAGCGGTCCCGGTCGCCGTCCCGGGCGATAGTCTCCGGGGTCTGGCCGGTGTTCTCGGCGATGAGCTGCTCCATGGTCCGCTTGGTGTGCTCCAGGTTCTCCGCCTGGATCTCGATGTCGGCGGTGGTGCCGCCGATGCCCGCCGAGCCCTGGTGCATCATGATCCGCGCGTTCGGCAGGGCGTACCGCTTGCCCGGGGTGCCGCCGCAGAGCAGGAACTGGCCCATGCTGGCGGCGAAGCCCATGGCGAGCGTCGACACGTCGTTGGGGATCAGCCGCATGGTGTCGTAGATGGCCAGGCCCGCGTGCACCGAGCCGCCGGGGCTGTTGATGTACAGGCTGATGCCGGTGCGCGGGTCCTCCGCGGACAGGATCAGCAGCTGGGTGCAGACCCGGTTGGCGGAGACCTCGTCGACCTGGGTGCCCAGCAACACGATGCGCTGGGCGAGGAGTTGGGCCGCCAGGTGGTCGTCGAAGCGGGTGGGAGGGGTGTCCCCCTCCTCGGCCCGGATGGCAGTCATGGGCTGTCCTCGTGGTCGTAGGGATGCCGTCGGATCCACTGTCGACCTCGGACCCCGCCCACCCGCGGTTTCTCTGCCCGGAGCAGATTCGCCACGGGCAGAGCGCGGGCCCGCGGGGAGTGCTCAGCCCTTGTCGCGCAGCTGCCGGAAGAACGCCCGTACGTCGTCCACCAGCAGGTCGGGCTCCTCCATCGCCGCGAAGTGGCCGCCCCGGCCGAGCTCGGTCCAGCGCACGATGTTCTCGGTGCGTTCCGCCTTGTGCCGCAGCGGGACCTGGATCTCGGCCGGGAAGACGGCGAGGGCGGTGGGCGCGGTCGACGGCTCGGTGGGCCGGGCCGCGCGGTCGCCGGTGGCGTGTGCCCGCTCGTAGTAGATCCGGGCGGCCGAACCGGCGGTCCCGGTCAGCCAGTAGAGCATCACGTTGGTCAGCAGGCGGTCCCGGTCCACGGCCTCCTCGGGCAGCTCGGCCGAGTCGGTCCACGCCTGGAACTTCTCGACGATCCAGGCGAGTTGGCCGACGGGCGAGTCGGTGAGCGCGTAGGCGAGGGTCTGCGGCCGGGTCGAGTGCAGCACGGCGTAACCGGTGCCCTCGCGCGACCATTCGCTCCACCGCTGCCACGACTCCAGGGTCCGCTCCCTCTCCCCGGGTTCGAGAGCGGCCAGCTCCGCCTCGGTCGGCTCATGGGTGGCCTGCGCGCCCGGCAGCAGATTGAGGTGCACACCGATGACCCGCTCCGGGTGGGCCCGGCCCAGCTCCCGGGAGATCGCCGCGCCCCAGTCCCCGCCCTGCGCGCCGAACCGCTCATAGCCGAGCCGCGTCATCAGCTCGGCCCACGCGTCCGCGATCCGGCCCGCCTCCCAGCCGGTGTCCGCGGGCGGCCCGGACAGTCCGAAGCCGGGAATGCTCGGTACGACGACATGGAAGGCGTCGGCCGGGTCGCCGCCGTGGGCCGCCGGATCGGTCAACGGGCCCACCACGTCCAGGAACTCCACGATCGAGCCCGGCCAGCCGTGGGTGATGACCAGCGGGGTGGCGTCCGGCTCGGGGGAGCGGACATGGGCGAAGTGCACGGTCGTCCCGTCGATGACGATCGTGAACTGCGGCCACGCGTTGAGCTCGGCCTCGGCCGCGCGCCAGTCGTAGGAGTGCCGCCAGTGACGGGCGAGCTCGCGCAGGTAGCCGGCCGGCACGCCGTACGCCCACCCGGTGGCCGGGAGATCGTCCGGCCAGCGGGTGCGGTCGAGCCGTGCGTGGAGGTCGTCGAGGTCGCGCTGCGGGATGTCGACACGGAACGGCGTGATGGGCTCGGTTGACGTCATACGGGGATGCTAGGTCGCACCGGTGTATCAGCCACGTGGATTAACGGGCCGCCCGACCGATGAGTTCCGCGGCGAGGATCGGTCCACAGAGACGACCGCACACGACGCTTCAGGAGGAACCCATGGCGAGCAGGCCTTTCACCACGTGTCTCTGGTTCGACGGCCAGGCCGAGGAGGCCGCGCACTTCTACGTCTCGGTCTTCAAGGACTCCACCATCGGCAGGGTCACCCACTATCCCGAGGGCGCGATGCAGCCCGCCGGGACCGTCCTGACGGTCGACTTCACGGCCAACGGGCAGGACTTCGTCGCCCTCAACGGCGGACCGCAGTTCAAGTTCACCGAGGCCGTCTCCTTCCAGATCTTCTGCGCCGACCAGGAGGAGATCGACTACTACTGGGCCAAGCTCACCGAGAACGGCGGCGAGCCCGGCCCCTGCGGCTGGCTCAAGGACCGCTTCGGGCTGTCCTGGCAGGTCGTGCCCGAGGGGCTCGCCGACATGGTGGGCGACCCGGACCCGGCGAAGGCGGCCCGCGTGACCAAGGCGTTCATGGCCATGGGCAAGTTCGACGTCGCCGCCCTGGAGAAGGCGTACAGGGGCGAGTGAGCGTCAGCCGGCGGGCGTCCGGCCGATCACCCGCGTGATCTCCCGGGCGATCCGCAGGATGCCGGGCGAGCGCACCGGGCAGGGCCTGGGCGTGGACGTCGTCGGCGCCAGGCAGAAGTGCAGGTAGTCCTTGTCCAGGTGGAGGGCGGTCCGGTCGCGGTCCGGCTGGGTGCAGTAGGCCGGGTGCTCGTGCTCGTACCCGGTGCAGGGGAGGTACTGCGCCCACGACCAGCGGGCCCCTGCGGGCGCCACCGTGGCCCCCGCGTCGGCCACCGCGTCACCCGAGGCGGCCGCCTGCTCCTCGTACAGCTCGTTCACGCGCCGGACCCGGTCGGGGGTGATCGGGTCCGGGCCCTGCGCCACCCACACGATCCGCGGCCGGTGCTCCCCGCCCGCCGTGGCGATCTGGTCGGTCAGCCTCCTCAGGTCCGCCCGGTACCTGCTGAAGTACTTCTGCGGCGCGGCCGCGTGGCTGATCCCGTCCATGCACCAGGTGTAGCCCCACGCGTTGCCCCAGAACTGAAGCACCACGTAGTCCGGGTGCAGCGCCCGGACCAGCGCCGCCGCCTTGTCCCGGTCGGGCACCAGCGACTTCTCCCCGGTGCCCTCCAGGTAGTCGCACAGGGTCGTGCCCGAGTACGGCGCGCTCGTGTACATCGCCCGCAGCTCGCGGCGCAGCTCCTGCCCGAGCACCCGCTGGGCCTCCATGGCGAGCGAGTCGCCGAGATAGAGCACGCGCGGGGCGACGACCGGGGGAGCGGCACTGGGGGAGGCCTGCGCCCGCTGGTGTGTCGTGGCCGCACGGGGGACGTCCGGGGTGGGCGGCGCCTGCTCCGGTCCGTCCGAGGGGTCACCGCACGCACCGAGCAGCAGAACTCCGGTCAGCACCACCACGATCCACGGTGTCCGCATGCGCGACTCCCGCCCCGGTCGCCGAAAAACGGTTCCCCAGGCAAGCACAGCCCGGGACAAGGGGGAAGACACCCGACCGGTTCAGTCGCCGCCGCCGTCCGGACGCTCCAGGAACTCCAGCAGGTCGGCCAGCGGCAGGGGCTTGGTCAGATGGGCGTCGAACCCGGCCGCCCGGGACAGCGCGCGGTCCGTGCCCTGACTGAAGCCGGAGACGGCGATCAGACGCGGCCGCTCACCGCCCGGCCGGGCCCGCAGCCGGCGCGCGACCGTGTAGCCGTCGATGTCGGGCAGCCCCAGATCGCACAGCACGACGTCGAAGAACCGGCCCTCCGCGGCGGTGAGCGCGTCCCGGCCCGTGTGCACGCTGGTCACCTGATGTCCCTGCCGCTCCAGCAGGGTGTGATAGGTCGCGGCCAGGTCCTCGTTGTCCTCCACGATCAGCACGGACAGTCGCGGGGGAGCCGAGCGGGCCGTGGGCCGGGGCGGTCGCGGGGCCGCGGAGTCGACGGCCGGCAGGGTCACCGTGAACGCCGCCCCCTTGCCGGGCCCGTCGCTGTGCGCGCCGATGCGGCCCTGGTGCAGCTCCACGATCGTCCGCGCCACGGCGAGCCCGAGACCCAGGCCCTCGGGTGTGTCCGGACCGGCCGGGGCCGCCCGCATGAACACCCCGAACAACTCCTCGGCCTGACCGGGCTCGAACCCGATGCCGTCGTCCCGCACGGTCAGCCGCGCCTCCCCGTCCCCGGCCCCCAGCTCGACCTCGGTGCGCCCGCCGGGCCGGGTGTACTTGAGCGCGTTCGACAGCAGGTTCGTCAGCACCTGCGCGAGCCGCAGCCGGTCGCCGTCGACGACCAGGGGCGCGTCGGGCAGCCGTACGTCGAGCGTGCGGCGGTCGTGCGCGAACAGACCGCGGAAGTCCGCGCAGGCCCCCTCGACGACCGTGCGCACGTCCACCGGCTCCCGCACCAGCTCCAGGCGTCCCGTCACCGCCCGGGTGCCGTCCAGCAGGTCGTTGCTCATGCGGGCCAGCGTGCCGAGCTGCCGCTCCAGGACCGCCAGCGCCGGATGCCCCCCGGGCATGTCCAGGGCGAGCAGTTCGGTCGCCGCGGTCGCGGCCGCGAGGGGGTTGCGCAGCTCGTGCGAGAGCGTGGCGATGAACCGGTCCTTGGCCCGCTGCTCCTCCCGCAGCCCGCGCCCGGCCGCGTCCAGCTCCGCGTTGGCCCGGCTCAGCTGCTCGTTCACCTCGCGGATCTCCCGCGCCCGCACGAACAGGTCGATCTCCATGCCCTCCGCGCGCATCTGCGCGTCGGCGACGGCCCGCCGCTGCTCCCGCCCCACCCGCCGCAGATGCACGAACTCCGTGACGTCCTCGACCCGGTGGACGACGTGGGTCACCCGCCCCTCGTCGTCCAGGACCGGCGCGTTGACCGGGCTCCAGTACCGCTCGGCGAAGACACCCTCCTCGGCGGTCGGGATGTCGTAGCGCTGGAGGGCCATCGTGTCCGTACGGCCGCTCGCCACGACCGTCTCCAGGGAGCGCCGCAGATTGGCCACACCGTCGGCGGTCGGGTCCTCGGGGTTGTCCGGGAACACGTCGAAGATGCGCTGTCCGACGATGGAGCGGTCGGTGCGGGTGGCCGTCAGGTAGGCGCGGTTGACCTCGACGATGACGAAGTCGGGGGTCAGGACGAGCAGCGGGGACAGCAGGGAGTCGAACAGGCGCCGGAAGTCCGGGGCGTCGGGCATGGGCGGACCTCCTGGCCGGGCGACGTCAGGGATCGAGGCGGTAGCCGTAGCCGCGGAGCGTGGTGATCCGCGGTGCGGGGGCGGGCAGTTCGGCGAGTTTGCCGCGCAGCCGGTACACGTGCTCGATCACGGTCGCGGGCTGCTGCCAGGACGCGCCCCAGATCTGCTCCAGCAGCTGCTCCGCGGAGAAGACCCGGCCCGGCGCGCCGGCCAGCAGCGCCAGCAGGGCGAACTCCTTCGGACGCAGCGTCAGCGGGACGCCCGCCACGGAGGCCTGCCGTGCCGCGGTGTCGACGAGCAGGGCGCCGGCCCGGATCACCGACGGCGCGTCCGGCGGCTGCGAGCGGCGCAGCACGGCGTGGATACGGGCCACCAGTTCCCGCTGGGAGAACGGCTTGACCAGGTAGTCGTCGGCGCCGATCTCCAGTCCCGCGACCCGGTCGGCCTCGGCGCCGCGGCCCGTGACGACGATGACCGGAAGCCGGCTCGTGGGGCGCAGCGCCCGCAGCAGCTCCAGTCCGCTGCCGTCGGGAAGGCCCAGGTCCAGGACGGCCAGATCGACACCGCTCTCGTGCAGCACGGACTTGCCGGCGCGGGCGTCCATGGCCCAGGTGACGGTGAATCCGGCCCGCTCCAGATAGGAACGGCACATCAGTGCGAAGTCGGGGTCGTCCTCGATCAGGGCGAGGTGCGGGCGCATTCCGCATCACCTGGCCCGCCCGGCACCCGCCCGTTGTGTCGCTGATGAGCGGGCGTTGATGCCCAGACCATGTGGCGACGGTAGAACAGGAGACACCACGGTTCAAGGGGGGAGCCGCCCGGGGGAGTTCCGGCGCGGACACGTGCGGTGCGGGGATGTCGGCACCAGCGCACGTGCCCGCGCCGGAGCCAGGGCCCCGGCGCGGACGACAGGCACGACAGGTACGACAGCCGGGGACGGAACAGCGTGCACGACGACAGCCCGAAACCCGTCCTCACCGCGTCCTGGCCCCCGCCGCCCGGCGACCACGGTCTCCGGTACGCCACCGACGGCCTGGTCCTCGCCGAACTGCACGGCGAGATGGACCTCGCGACCGCCCACCGGCTGCGCTGCTGGCTCGACGCCCTCGCGGCCCTCGCCGCCCCGGCCTACGTCGTCGACCTGCGCCCGGTGTCCTTCGTCGACTCCACGGGCCTGAACCTGCTGCTGCGCCTGCGCCGCCGGGTGCTGGAGGCGGGCGGCACCTTCACCGTGCTGTGCGCCCCCGCCACCCGGCGGCTGCTGAGGGCGCACGGCACCCTCGACATCCTGAACCCGGTCGCCACGTGGGACGAGGCGACCGGGGCCCGGCTCACACCCGGTCGGCCGCGATGAGCAGGTACTGGAAGCTGCCGTTGCGGTAGGCGGTCAGGAAGGTGTCCTCGATGCCCGTGACGAGGTGGTCGGCCTCCTTGCGCAGCTCCCAGTAGGGCAGGGCCGCCTCGGTGAGGTCCTCCACGTGCACCGGCACCAGCCGGTTGCGGGCCAGCGCGCGGAAGTACGCCGAGCGGGGGTGGATGTCGCAGATGTAGTGGGCGTTGATGAGCGACACCTCCCGGGAGGCCCGGCCGTAGGTGTCGTTGTAGCACCCGGTGATCACCACATAGCGTCCGCCGCGGCGCAGCAGCCGGGCGTGCTCGGCGAACAGGAGGTCCAGTTCGACGTACATGCTCGACTCGTTGTTCCACGAGGCCGCGTACGCCCCGGAGGGGAGCCCGGTGTCGAGCATGTTGCGGTGGTGGTAGCGCACCTTGTCGTCGATGCCCCGCTTGCGGGCCTGTGCGTTGGCGAACTCGGCCTGCTTCTCGGAGATGGTGACCCCGTCGGCGTGGCAGCCGTACCGCAGATGCGCCACGACACTGCCGCCGCCGCGCCCGCACCCGGCGTCGAAGACCCGGTCCTCGGGCGTCAGCGGGCCGAGCCGGGCGGCGAGGAGTTCGGCCTGGGTGTGTTCGAGGCGGTGCAGTTCGGCGGTGATCCGCGCACGCCGCCGCACCGGATCCGGTTCGTCGAGGACCGCGCGGTCGGCCTGCCCGATGCCGTAGTGGTGGTGGTAGAGGTCGTCGAGCTTGCCGAGTTCGAGGTTGACCGGGTTCTCCTCGGCGTTCCAGTAGTCCGCGACCCGGCTCTGGTACGTCGACTGGGTCGGCACCTGGGCTGCCCTGGTGCCGGCGTGGGGGGCGATGGTCAACGGTGACTCCTTGTGCTGGTGGGTCTGACGTTCTGTCATGCGATGGCCTGTTACCAGTAGTTGGGCAGGTGGTAGCGGTGGCTGTTGGTGGCGTGCCACTCGTGGTTGCCGGCCACCCAGTCGGACAGGCTCCGGGTGTAGCGCTCCACGAGCGGGGAGCCGGCGGACAGCAGGGCGGACTCCTCGTCGAAGGCCGCCATGATCCGGTTGTGGATCTCGACCGACTTCAGATAGGCGGCCTTCAGCCCGCATCTGTCGTTGGCGGCGACGACCTGCGGGAGGTTGAGGTGGGTGGGATCGCTCGCCAGTTCCTTGGTGAAGGAGTAGAGGTCGTTGACGATCGTGGTGGCGTTGCAGGCCAGGGCCGTGACCCGCTGGATCTCGGGGCGGGCGTAGAGCACCTCGGGCAGCTCGTAGCCGTCGACGGCGTCCACGATCGACAGACAGGGACGGAAGTTGTTGAACTGCCGCATCACCAGGTACTCCCAGACCCGCGGCACGTACCGGGTCTCCGCCCAGGCGGCCTCGGCCAGGTAGCCGAGGTGCAGCCGGGCGATGTCGTGCACGAGCCGGGCGGTCTGGCTCGGAGTGGCGAAGGCGGCGTAGTCCTGGAGGGCGAAGTGGTAGGAGCGCAAGGGGCCGTCGGCCCGGACGCCCTCGCGCCACTCCGCCTCCAGCTCGGGGACGCCGTGGTACGGGTCGATCGCCGACTGGGCCATGATCAGCCGGCCGCCCAGGCCCCGGCGGGCTCCGCCGCGGCCCTCGTCCTCCTCGCAGTAGCAGGAGTCGACCACGTTCTCGGCGAGCAGCAGCTCACCGGCGACCGTGAGGCGGTCGAGGTCGGCGGCCCCGGGATGCTGGAGGACCACGGCCCGGCCGAACTGGAACCCCGAGAAGTCCCCCTTCCAGGCTTCGGGGAACAGGTCCAGGCGCCGGGCCCAGGCCTCCAGCCTGCGGTCGATCTCGGCGGCCTTCACGGGGTCGGCGGGAGCGACCTGCCGGTACCGCAGCCCCGGGATCGCCCCGCCGCGCCGGGGCGTGCGCAGACTGCTCGCGATGTCCGGCGGACCGGGCAGGGGCCGGGAACTCGTCGCGGTCACTCGGCCGTCCGGCCGATCTGGGCGTTCTCCAGGATGCCGACCGCGTCCGGGACGAGGATGGCCATCGAGTAGTACGCGGTGACGAGGTAGCGGATGACGGAGTTGGCGTCGATGCCCATGAACCGTACGTTCAGGCCCGGTTGGTACTCCTCGGGGATCCCGGTCTGGTAGAGCCCGACGGCACCCTGGTCGCCCTCGCCGGTGCGCAGCGCGATGATGCTGCTGGTGTGCTGCGGGCTCACCGGGATCTTGTTGCACGGGAAGATCGGCACCCCGCGCCAGGCGGGGATCTCGTGCCCCTCGACGTTCGCCGTGCCCGGCACAAGACCGCGCCGGTTGCACTGCCGGAAGAACGCGGCGATCGCCTTGGGATGGGCGAGGAACAGCTTGGTCTTGCGGCGCATGGCGAGCAGTTCGTCCATGTCGTCCGGCGTGGGCGGGCCCGTGAAGGTGCTGACGCGCTGACCGTGGTCGGCGTTGTGCAGCAGTCCGAACTCCCGGTTGTTGACCAGCTCCCACTCCTGGCGTTCGCGGATCTCCTCGATGGTCAGGCGCAGTTGCTGCTCGGTCTGGTCCATCGGGTCGTTGTAGAGGTCGGCGACCCGGGTGTGCACCCGCAGCACGGTCTGGGTGAGGGACAACTCGTACTCGCGCGGGGCGAGTTCGTAGTCGACGTACCCGCCGCCGATCGTCGGTTCCCCGACATGGCCCGCCTGGACGGGGACGTCGGCCTCGCCCTTGCGGTTCATCGGCAGGCTCTGCCGGCGCCCGTAGGCCTCCAGATGGGCGGCGAGGGAGGGCACCCGCTCGGTGAACTCCGTGACCACGGACCAGGGCAGGGCCAGCACGGTGGCGGCGGTCTCGGCCCGGACCGAGCTCAGCCACAGCGGGTCGGGCTGCCCTATGGCCTCGTCGCCCATCTGGGCGCCGTCGGTGACGACACCGACGATCTCCTCCTCGCCGTACTTGCCCTCGGTGAAGCGGGTGAAGCGGCCGTGCACGACGAGGAAGGCCTCCGTGACTGGCTGCCCGGCCTCGACGAGGACCTGGCCGGCGCGGACCTCCCGGACCCGGAACCGCGTGGCGATCTCCGCGAGGACGTCGGTGTCGTCGTAGCCGCGCAGCGCGGGGAGTTCGGTGAGCGTCCGGGGGATGACCCGGATGTCGTCGGCGCCGTTGTGCTCGAACTCCACCCGGCCCCGGCCGACGCGGAGCTGGAGGCGCCGGTTCACCCGGTAGGCGCCGCCCTTGACGTCCACCCACGGCAGCATGCGCAGCAGCCAGCGCGAGCTGATCGCCTGCATCTGGGGTTCGGTCTTGGTGGTGGTGGCGAGTTGGCGGGCGGCCCGGGTGCTGAGGCTGGTCAGTGGGGCCGGGGACGGGGGTTCCGGTTCGTCTACGGCGGGGCCGGTGGCGCTGTCCGGTGTGGACACGTTCCCTCCTGGGAGGTGAGTGGGCTGGCCATGCGCGTGTATCAGCCAAACAGCCCGGGTCGCCGATGATCAGGGCGTGAAGGGGGCGGCTTCACGACAGGGAGGGTGTAAACCTGGCTGGTGAGGCAGTCGGCGCACCGTGAGTGCCCTCGCGCTCCTCTCGGCAGCTCGTTCACCAGTGCGGGATCGTCCGTTCAGCGCGCGCTCGGACGCCCCCGTGGCTAGCGTGAGGAATCGGACCAACCACCGATTCGGGAAGGCCGCGATCATGGCCGTACAACCTGAGGGAACCCCCTGCTGGGCCGACGCGATGTTCACTGACCTCGAGGGGGCCAAGAGCTTCTACGGAGACGTCCTCGGCTGGACCTTCGGCGAGTCGTCGTCGGAGTACGGCAACTACACGCAGGCCTACGTCGACGGCAAGGCCGTCGCCGCCGTCGTACCGCCGATGCCGGGCCAGGAGGGGCAGTCGCAGTGGTGCCTGTACCTCGCGTCGCCGGACGCCGCCGCCACCGCCGGCAAGATCCGTGAGCACGGCGGGGAGGTGCTGATGGAGCCCATGCAGGTCGGCGACTTCGGCACGATGTGTCTGGCCCGGGACCCGAGCGGGGTCGTCTTCGGTGTGTGGCAGGCGGGCACCCACGAGGGGTTCGAGGCGCCGCCCGAGCAGCCCGGGGCGTTCTGCTGGGCGGAGATCTACACCCGCGAGCCCGAGAAGTCCGACGCGTTCTTCCCCGCCGTCTTCGGCTACAGCGCCAAGCAGATGCAGGACGACGCCATGGACTTCCGGATGTTCAACCTCGGCGACAACACCGTCCTCGGCCGCATGAAGATGGGGAACGAGTTCCCGCCCGAGGTCCCGCCCTACATCAACGTCTACTACACCGTCGACGACTGCGACGACGCCGTCGCCCGCGCCACCAAGCTCGGCGGCGTCCTGCGCTTCGGCCCGATGGACACCCCCTTCGGCCGCTTCGCCGCGTTGAGCGACCCGCAGGGCGCGAACTTCTCGGTGATCGACGTGACCACGACCCAGGGCGACATGCCCGAGGTCACGGACGTGCCGTAGCGGGCCGGTGCCGAGGCCCTGCCCCGGCCGGTGGGCAGGGCCCCGGCACCGCCGTGCAGCGCCGGTCTGCGGGCAGCTGCCCTTGGCCGCCGAAGGTGGGCCCCGGGCCCAGCCACTCCTCGCGGGTGCAGATATCGCCAGCGAGCGCGCGCTGGGGCGGGTGCCGGCCGGCACCGACGTGGACCTGCTCGCCCCCACCCCGCGGTGGGTGACCGGGCGGGTCCGAGGGCATGGCATGATCGGGCGCATGCGTGAACGACTGGTGGCCGCGTGCGACGGGGCTTCGAAGGGGAATCCGGGGCCCGCGGCCTGGGCCTGGGTGATCGCCGACGAGGGCGAGACACCGGACCGCTGGGAGGCCGGACCGCTCGGCAGGGCCACCAACAACGTCGCCGAACTGACCGCGCTGGAGCGACTGTTGGCGGCCACCGACCCGGACGTCGCGCTGGAGATCCGGATGGACTCCCAGTACGCCATGAAGGCGGTCACCACCTGGCTGCCCGGCTGGAAGCGCAACGGCTGGAAGACCTCCGCGGGCAAGCCGGTCGCCAACCAGGACCTCGTGGTCCGCATCGACGAACTGCTCGACGGCCGGTCGGTCGAGTTCCGCTACGTCCCCGCCCACCAGGTCGACGGCGACCCGCTCAACGACTTCGCGGACCGCGCGGCCAGCCAGGCGGCGATCGTCCAGGAGCCCGCGAGCAGCGCCCTCGGTTCGCCCGTGCCCCCGCCGTCCCCGGACACCCCGAAAGCCGACCGCCCCGCCCGGGCCAAGTCGCCCAAGCGGAGCGGTGGTTCGTCCTCCGGCTCGTCCTCCCGCACGATCAAGGCCAAGTTCCCCGGCCGGTGTCTGTGCGGGCGTTCCTACGCGGCGGGCGAGCCCATCGCCAAGAACGCCCAGGGCTGGGGGCACCCGGAGTGCCGTACGGAAGCGGCCGGTTAGCCCGCGGCGGTCAGATCACCGCCCCGCGCCACTCACCGGTCTCCCGGCCGCGCTCCTCGATGAAGGTCTTGAAGCGCTCCAGGTCGCCCTTGGTCTGCCGCTTCACGAACCCGAGCTTGTCGCCGACCTTCTCCGTGATGCTGTCCGGGTGGAAGTCCATCTGGAGCATCACCTTGGTGTGGCCGTCGTCGAGCCGGTGGAAGGTGACCGCACCGGCCTGCTTGGCGTCCCCGGCGATCGTGGTCCACGCGACCCGCTCGTCCGGGATCTGCTCGGTGATCTCCGCGTCGAACTCCCTGTGCACTCCGTTGACGTTGGTCACCCAGTGCGTGAGCGTGTCGGTCCGCTGCTCGATGCGCTCGACCCCGCTCATGAACTCGGGGAAGGTCTCGAACTGTGTCCACTGGTTGTAGGCGGTGTGCACCGGCACGCCGACCTCGATGGATTCCTCGACCTGCGACACGGGTGAATCCCTCCTTCGTCTTCTCGGTGTGTACGGCGCGGGTACCGCACGCCCGCCAGGGCAAACCGGCGCAGGACCACTCCTAGTCGGTGTCGAAGGTGTAGTGGCGCGTGTGGTCCAGCAGGTCGGCGGGCCGCACGTCGTTCCACGGCCGCATGGTCTCGTCGAGGTCGACGACGTCCGGCGTAGCGCCGGCCGGCACATAGCGGGAGTCCGGATGCCGCCGCTGCCACTCGGCCCACAGCTTGTCCACGTACGCGTGGTGCAGCCAGAACACCGGGTCGTTCGGGGAGACCCCGGTCGCCATCTGCCCGCCGACCCAGACATGGACACGGTTGTGCAGATTGACCCCGCGCCAGCCCTCCAGATGGTTGCGGAAGCCGTCCGCGGCACTGTTCCAGGGCGCCATGTCGTACGTCGCCATCGACAGCACCGAGTCCACCTCGGCCCGGGTCGGCAACTCCCGTGCACCGGCGCCGAGGGCGCGTCGGAGATAGGTACGGCCGTCGACCCGCACGGTGATCGGCCAGTTGCCCGTGGCCTCGGCGAACGGGCCCTCCATCACCCGTCCGTCCCGGCTGCGCCCGGTGCCGCCGAGGAAGTCGGGGCCCCACAGCGAGGCGCGCGCCGAGCGGTCGGTGCTCCAGTCCCAGTAGGGGAGCGCGACCGTGGGGTCCACCGACTGGAGGGCGCGCTCGAAGTCGAGCAGGAATCTGCGGTGCCAGGGCAGGAAGGAGGGGGAGCGGTGGCCGGTGCGCGGACCCTGGTCGGTGTCGGCCATGATGAAGCCGTTGTGGGTGGTGACGAACGCGTCGTAGCGGCCGGAGCGCTTCAGCTCCAGGACGGCGGCGACGAAGCGCCGCTTCTCGTCGGCGGTCAGGGCGGCCTGGTTCTTGCGGACGGTCATGTGTGCGGATGCTCCAAAGAGGCGTACGGGGCGGTCAGTTGGCGGGGAACGGCAGCAGCCGGGCGCCCTGGAGCTCGTCCACGGCGGCCCGGGCGGCGGCACGCGGGGTGGGCACCGGGTCGTAGTGGCTGACGACGCTGATCCAGGTGCCGTCGGCGTTCCGCATCACGTGCAGCTCCACGCCGTCGACCGTGACGAGGTGGCCGCCGTGGTGGCCCCCGGTGGCCCGGCCCCGTATCCGGCGCCCCCGGTAGACCTCGTCGAAGGCCTCCGGTGATCCGTGGTGGTGGTCGTCGGCGGACGCCCGTGGGGCGGCGATGCTCCCCGCGGCGAGGGCGGCGGTCGCGGTGAGCGCGGTACGGCGGGTGAGTTCGGGCATGCGGTGTACCTCCTGGGTTGACGGACTCCGCATGCCTATCGGCCCCGCCGAGAGCGGGAGAAATCGCCCGAGACGGGTTGGCTGTGATCCAGACAATTACCCACATGTCGTACAGCTTTGAACAAAGATGATCTTGCTGTCGAGAGGGCCTTCGGGAACCCGGACGGAGGAATTCCTTCTCGTGCGGACCCGGATTTTGATGATCCTTTGCGGATGAACCCGCTGGCAGTGGCCCGTCTCACGTGCGCAAAGTGACGCGATTCGAAGGGCCGGGCCCACTGCTTCGGGCTGCTACCCTGCGTTGCCAATTGACCGCATTGGGTAATTCCTAGGGGTGCGCGTGAAGGTCGCCTGCGTCGGCGGCGGGCCCGCCGGCCTGTATCTCTCGATCCTGCTGAAACAGCAGGACCCGTCCCACGACATCACTGTCCACGAGCGCGACCCGGAGGGCTCGACCTACGGCTGGGGCGTCACCTACTGGCGCGGACTGCTCGACCGGCTCCACGCCCACGACCCCGAGTCCGCCCGCGCGATCGAGGAGGCCTCGGTCACCTGGAACGAGGGCGAGGCCAGGGTCCGTGACCTCGTCACCCGGCGCCCCAGCGACCTCGGTCACGGCATCGGCCGGCACCGCCTCCTGGAGATCCTCGCCGCACGGGCCCGCTTCCTCGGCGTGCGCCTGGAGTTCGAGCGCGAGATCACGGCCGGCGACCTCACCGCCGGGGACCTCGCCGACGCCGACCTCGTCGTGGCCGGCGACGGCGTGAACAGTGCCCTGCGCACCGCGCACACCGACGACTTCGGCGCCGAGATCAAGGAAGGCCGCAACCGCTACATCTGGCTCGGCACCGGCAAGGTCTTCGACTCCTTCACCTTCGCCTTCGTCGAGACCGACCACGGCTGGATCTGGTGCTACGGCTACGCCTTCAGCCCCGAGCGCAGCACCGTCGTCGTCGAGTGCGCGCCCGAGACCTGGACCGGCCTCGGCCTCGACCGCGCCGACGAGGCCGAGGGTCTCATCCAGCTGGAGAAGCTGTTCGCCGACATCCTCGACGGCCACTCCCTGATCGGCCGCTCCGCAGGCTCGGGCCGCGCCCAGTGGCTGACCTTCCGCACCCTGACCAACCGGACCTGGCACCACGGCAACCTGGCCCTCCTCGGCGACGCCGCCCACACCACGCACTACTCCATCGGCGCCGGCACCACCCTCGCCCTGGAGGACGCCATCGCCCTGGCCGACGCCCTGCGCGAGCATGCCGACCTGCCCCGGGCCCTCGCCCGCTACGAGCGCCGGCGCACCTCGGAACTGCTCTCCATCCAGAGCGCGGCCCGCTACAGCGCCCAGTGGTACGAGAACCTGACCCGCTACATCGACCTCCCGCCGGAGCAGATGTTCGCCCTGCTCGGCCAGCGGCACTCGCCCCTGCTGCCCTATGTCCCGCCGCAGCTGTACTACCGGATCGACAAGGCCGCGGGGCAGCTGGAGGCGCTGCGCAGGTTCAAGCGGTGGCTCGGGCCGAAGGTGGCGCGGAGCGTGCACGCGCGGGAGCTGTCCTCCCGCAAGTAGGGATCTTTGCCGGTCCAGTCATCGGCTCCGGAGGAAAAGGGTGGGGTGAATGCCGATTCACCGGTAGGGTGAATTGTCATTCACCCACCGTTTCCGTATCGCACCCGGAGCGCCGATGGACCAGCAGGGCCCGATATCCCCACCCCGCGGAGCAGGCCCGCGCGCCAGGCTGACCGTGCCGGTTCTGGCGATGTGCGGCACGCTCATGGCGGTCATGCAGACCGTGGTCGTCCCCCTGCTGCCGGACCTGCCCCGGCTGACGCACTCCTCGGCCGGGGCCGTCTCCTGGATGGTCACCGCGACCCTGCTGGCCGGAGCGGTCCTCACCCCGGTGCTCGGCCGGGCCGGTGACATGTACGGCAAGCGCAAGGTGCTGACGGCGTCCCTGGTCCTGATGACGGCCGGCTCGGTGATGTGCGCCCTGTCGTCCGACATCACCGTGCTCATCGCCGCCCGCGCCCTCCAGGGCGCCGCCGCCTCCGTCGTGCCGCTGTCGATCAGCATCCTGCGCGACGAACTCCCGCCGCAGCGCCGGGGTTCCGCGGTCGCGATGATGAGCTCCACCGTCGGCATCGGCGCCGCCCTCGGACTGCCGCTGGCCGCGCTGGTCGTCCAGTACGCCGACTGGCACACCATGTTCTGGCTGACCAGCGCCCTCGGCGCGCTGGGCGTGGCGGCCGTGTCGTGGGCGGTGCGCGAATCGCCGGTCCGGCAGCCGGGCCGGTTCGACCTGTGGGGTGCCCTCGGACTGGCCGTGGGCCTGGTGAGCCTGCTCCTCGGGGTGTCCCAGGGCGGGCAGTGGGGCTGGGGGAGTCCCCGGGTGCTGGGGCTCTTCCTCGGCTCCGCCGCCGTACTGGCCCTGTGGTGGTGGCGCCAACTGCGCACCGAGCAGCCCTTGGTGGACCTGCGGCTGGTCACCCGGCCACGGGTGGGCCTGTCCCATGTGGCGGCCCTGCTCACCGGATTCGCGTTCTACGCCAACTCGCTGGTGACGGCCCAGCTGGTGCAGGCGCCGAAGGCCACCGGCTACGGACTCGGTCTGTCGATCGTCGCCACCGGCCTGTGCCTGCTGCCGGGCGGTGTCACCATGCTGCTGTTCTCACCGCTGTCGGCCCGCATCTCCACCTCCCGCGGCCCGCGCGTCACGCTCGCCCTCGGCGCCGCGGTCATCGCGTGCGGCTATGCGCTGCGCATCGCCGACAGCCGCGACCTGTGGATGATCATCCTGGGCGCGACCGTGGTGTCCACCGGCACCACCCTCGCCTACTCGGCCCTGCCCACCCTGATCCTGCGCGCCGTCCCGGCCGAGCAGACGGCCTCCGCCAACGGCGTCAACGTCCTCATGCGCACCATCGGCCAGGCCGCCTCCAGCGCGGCCGTCGCGGCGGTCCTGGTCCACCACACCAGCCCGGTCGGCGGCACTTCCGTGCCCACCCTGCACGGCTATCTGCTGGCCTTCGCGATGGCGGGCGCGGTCGCCCTCGCGGCCTGCGCGGCGGCCCTGACCATCCCCGGCGACCCGGCCCCCGAGAAGCCGCGCGGAACCGAGGGCGGCATCCGGGGCGCGCGGGACGAGGCGATGGAGGGAGCATGAGTGCTGTGAGCACCACGCCCCCCACCGCCGCCCCCGCCCGCCGGGACGCCGAGGCCACGAAGACCGCCATCCTGCGTGCGGCCCGCCATCTCCTGGCCCGCACCCCCCACGCCGACATCACCCTGAAGGCGGTCGCCGACCGCGCCGGTGTCAGCCCGCCGTTGATCGTGAAGTACTTCGGCAACAAGGACACCCTCTTCGCCCGTGTCATGTCCTTCGAGTCCGACGCGACGGCCCTGCTCGACGCCCCCCTCGACGAGCTGGGCCGCCACATGGTCCGCCATGTCCTCACCAGCCAGATCGAACACGGCGCCGACCCCCTGCTGCGGATCGCCTTCGCCCCCTTACAGGGCGAACACGGCGACATCCTCCGGGTCAACTTCCGTACGCAGGTGGTGGAGCGGCTCGCGGAACGCCTGCCCGGCCCCGACGCGGGCCTGCGGGCCGAACTGGCGGTGGGCGCCCTGCTGGGACTCGGCCTGATGTTCGGCATCGCGCGGGGCACCGAACTGAGGGCGAGCGCGGTGGAGGACCTGGTGAACCGCTACGCACCCACCGTGCAGGCCCAGCTGACGCCCTGAGCCTCACGGGCCCGTGCGGCCCCCTAGCGGAACAGCCGGTCCAGGAACGCGTTGCCGAACACGCCGTGCGGATCGAGCCGGTCCAGCACCCCGGCCGCCTGCCCCCACACCGCCTCCCCGAACGACCCGGGAATCGTCGTACCGAGCACCTCCTCGTCGTCCCACACAGCGTCGTCCGTGTAGGCCCACCCCTTGGACCACTCGACGCGCGTCCCGTCGTAGCCGTCGAACAGGAACCGCTCGATCTCCCGCAGGAAGGCCTCCGCGTACGGCGTCCCCGGCAGGGTGAGGATGTCCAGCCACACCGCGGTGTCCCGCTCGGGGCGCGCCCCGTCCTTCCGTAGGGCCGAGAGCAGCGGCGCCCGCGCTCCCTCCAGCTCGACCTCGTCGGGATCGTCGAGCCCGGTGACCCGGATCTCGACCGTCCCGTTGACGGGAAAGCGCCCCTGCGCGGTGTACGCGGCCAGACGTTCCCGGTAGAAGTCGGTGAACTCGGAGACGACCCGCTGCACCTGGTCCCGCGAGGTCAGCACCGCGTACCCGTTCGCGGTCACCCGCAGCGTCGTCGGCCTGATGTACAGCAGCGTGTTCTTCGACGGCCCCCAGATGTCCGCCGACAGCGTCGCGGTGAGCCCCACGGTCGCCACGTCCAGCTGTGCGTTCCCGAGCACCGGCGCCAGATACCAGGCCGCGTCCGACACCATCCGCCCGGCCAGATCGGCCACCAGGGTCGGCACGTTGTCGGAGAAGGGGTAGTTGTACGGCGTTGTCACGCGCCGCGAGGTCAGCGGCTTGGTGGGTGCCACGCTCCACACCTTCAGCCACGGGAACTCGGTGAAGGCGAACCAGATCGCCTCCACGCGCCCGGCCTTCTCCAGGAAGCTCGCGAAGGTCCGCCCGTCCGCGCCGGGAGCCGCGAAGAGCTCGGCGGCCGGAATGTCGACCCGGCTCACACACCGCAGATTGCTGTCGGCCCCGACCCGCAGGACGACCTCGGTGACGAAGGCGCGTCCCAGATGCGCGAGCAGCGCGGCGCTGTCGGCCTCGGCACGGCTGAACTCCCGCAGGGCGTAGGCCCCGAGGTCCTCGTCCCACACCACCGCCGTCAGCGACAGGACGCGATTGCTGAGCGAGCCGTACGTCTGCCCCGGCAGCCGCTCCTCCCCGTCCGCCGGGACGGCCGTGCCGTGCGCGTCGATCGCCAGGGCCCCGCCCAGCGTGAGGTCGCCCGGCGCGGGCGCGGCGGTGACACCGAGTCCGTGACCCTCCAGGTAGGTGAGCAGTGCCTCCAGCGTCACGCCGGTGCCGGCCCGCACCGCGGAGGCGGAGTCCAGGGACAGGCCGGTGAGGTGGGAGGCGGTGTCGACGAGGAGGACGGGGGCGTCCGAGGCCGTGCCCTCCGTGATCGTCAGGGGCGACCAGCCGTGCGAGGAGCCCCGGGCACGCACCCGCCAGCCGTGCCGCCAGGCCCAGTTGACGACCTCGACCACCTGGTCCGGGCCCGTCGGCGCACAGGCCCACAGCCCGTCGGCGGTGATCTCGCCGACCCAGTTCCGGTACGCCGAGCGGTACAGGGCCACACCGGCCGGGAAGCCGGGCAGCTCCTCGGCCGCGGCGGCCGGATCGGCCGGCAGCAGGATCGGTACGGCGGCCAGGGCGGCGGCACTCGTGAGGAAGCCGCGACGGGACCAGGACGGCGTGTTCCGCGGGTGGTTGCGAGGGTGGTTGCTCACTGAACGATCGGTCACGGGATCACGCTAGGCGGATGTTGACACGTGCATGCCTTACGTCGAAGGCTGTCACCCGTGTGAGTGAAATATTCACAGGTCATGACCCGGAGCAGCCGGTTCCGCGCATGTCGGCGACGGATGACAGACTGCCCCCATGGACGAGCGCACATTCGGCAGGTCTCAGCAGCACGCATCCGTCGTCGGACTCGGCACCTGGCAGCTGGGGGCCGACTGGGGAGACGTCGACGACAAGGAAGCCCTCTCGGTGCTGGAGGCGGCGGCCGAGTCGGGGGTCACCTTCTTCGACACCGCCGACGTGTACGGCGACGGACGCAGCGAGCAGACCATCGCCGCCTTCCTGAGCGGCAGGCCCGATCTGCATGTGCTGGTCGCGACGAAGATGGGCCGCCGCGTCGACCAGATCCCCGAGAACTACGTCCTCGACAACTTCCGCGCCTGGAACGACCGTTCCCGCCGCAACCTCGGCGTCGACCGCATCGACCTGGTCCAGCTGCACTGCCCGCCGACCCCCGTCTACTCCAGCGACGAGGTGTTCGACGCCCTCGACACCCTGGTCGAGGAGGAGCGCATCGCCCACTACGGCGTCAGCGTCGAGACCTGTGCGGAGGCGCTCACCGCGATCGCCCGGCCGGGCGTGGCGAGTGTGCAGATCATCCTCAACGCCTTCCGGATGAAGCCCCTCCTGGAGGTGCTGCCCGCCGCACGGGAGGCGGGCGTCGGCATCATCGCCCGCGTCCCGCTGGCCTCGGGCCTGCTGTCCGGCAAGTACACCAAGGACACCGTCTTCCCTGAGAACGACCACCGCGCCTACAACCGGCACGGCGAGGCCTTCGACGTCGGCGAGACCTTCTCCGGCGTCGACTGGACGACCGGCGTCGAGGCCGCCGCGGAGTTCTCCGCACTGGCCCCCGAGGGCTGCACCCCGGCCCAGCTCGCCCTGCGCTGGATCATCGAGCAGCCCGGCGTCACCACCGTCATCCCCGGCGCCCGCTCGCCCGAACAGGCCCGCGCCAACGCGGCCGCCGCCAAGCTGCCGCCGCTGTCCGAGGAGACCCTCGCGGCGATCCGCGACCTCTACGACCGCCGGATCAAGGACCAGGTCGAGAGCCGCTGGTGACCCGCGCGCGGCTCCGGGACCACCGCCGTTCCGGAGCCGCACTGTTGTTTGAACGATCATTCACCGGATACCCGTAGCGCATGGTCGATACGGTGAGACGGACGGGCCGCGACGAGACCCAGGAAGAGCGCGCGGACCGCATGTGGGGCGAACTCATCCAGGAGATACGCGTCGCGCAGACGGGTGTGCAGATCCTGTTCGGCTTCCTGCTGACGGTGGTCTTCACCCCGAAGTACAACGACCTGGCCGACGCCGACAAGGTCATCTACATCGTGACCGTGGTCCTCGGCTCCTGCGCCACCGGCGCCCTGATCGGACCGGTGTCCCTGCACCGCCTGGTCTCGGGGCGGCGCATCAAGCCCCAGGCCGTGCGGATCGCCTCCCGGCTGACCTTCGTGGGCCTGGTCCTCCTCCTGGCGACGATGACGGCCGCCCTGCTGCTGGTCCTGCGGGTCGCCACCCACGACTCCTGGGTCCCCTGGCTCGTCACCGCGGTCGTGGGCTGGTACCTGCTGTGCTGGTTCGTCCTGCCGCTGTGGACCCGGCGCCGCTACACGACGACGGACTGACGGCCCGCCCGTCGAGTTGCCGGTCGTGCACCCGGCTCAGGACGAGCACCGACACCGTGGCGCCGATCAGCGCGCAGAACATGTCCCACTGGGTGTCCCAGACATCGCCCTGGGTGGCCAGGAAGGCGTCCGCCGCCTGGCCCCCGATCACCGCGGCCGCCCACTCCAGCATCTCGAAGACGGCACTGAAGGCCAGACACGCGCACACCGTCAGCGGCGCCAGCCAGCGGCTGCCCCGCAGCGGTGAGGTACGGCTGAGCAACTCCCGCACCAGGACCGCCGGCACGAAGCCCTGCATGAGGTGGCCGAAGCGGTCGTACGGATTGCGGTCGAGCCCGAAGGTGTCCCGCACCCAGTCGCCGAGCGGGACCTGCGCGTAGGTGTAGTGGCCGCCCACGATCAGCACGAGGGCGTGGAGTGCGAGCAGCACGCACAGCAGGTCGGTGAGCGGGAAACGGCGCCAGGTCAGCACGATCAGCGGCAGCCCGACCAGGACCCACACGGTCTCCAGGAACCAGGTGGTGCGGTCGCGCGGGCCCCACGCGGACAGGGCCAGCGCGGCGACCACGGCCCACGCGAGCAGAACGGGCAGCGGCCTTCGCACAGCGGTCATGGGGTGCTCCTTGTCGTAGGAGCCCTCATCGTCGGGGGAGGCCGCCGGGGGAGGCATGAGTACGGCTACTCAGTCCGGGTGCGTATCGCCCCCCGGGCCGCCGTCTCAGCCGCCCGCGATGACCGAGGCCAGGAAGTCGTCCACGCTGACCTCCTCCTGGCCCGGCGGCACGATCTCGCGGGTCTCGCGCAGGAAGGAGGCCAGCGCCGGGGCCCAGGCGAAGACCACCGCGTGCTGACGGCCCCCGTCGGAGCGGGCCTCGCCGTAGAACTCCATGCGCAGCTCCTCCCACACCCCGGTGGACACGGGGCTCAGTCTCACGTCCCCGACGCCCACCGGGCCGCTCAGCCCCTCGGTGAGCATCTCCCGGTCGAGCCGCCACCGCGCCAGCACCCGGCCGTCATGGCTGAACACCGCGGTGACGGCGAACGGGTCCGCCGCGTCGTAGCCCAGATGGGCGAGCACGGGGCACCGGCCCGTGCCGCCCGCCTGGAGTTGCACGACGAGGGTCTTGTGCGCGGTCCTGTGGACGAAGGAGTTCACCTGGAGGCCTCCGGGGAGAACGACGTAGAGCCCTCTAGTACCCCTCCCACGGCCACAATGCTCAGCTGTCCGGGTGATTCCCCTTCGCGCCGCGCAGGGACGTGATGCACGAGGCGATGGCCCGCTGGAGTTCCTCCAGCTGCTGGACCATGTCGTCCTCGTAGAAGTCCTGGGCGTCGTCGAAGGTCAGCTCCTCGAAAGCCCTGGTCGCCTTCTGGAGGCTGCTGTAGAACTTGGTCCGCCGTTCTTGGACCCGGAGTTCGGGATCGGCCTCCACGGCCTCGGCGACGAGCGACTTCATGGTGTCGAACGCCTCGGCCGCCCACTCGCCGGTGTCCTCGTCCTCCTCCAGCTCCGCCAGGAGCGACAGGTGGCGCTCGGCCTCCTGGCGGAGGTCCGCCGGTGCGTCGATGGTCTGCCCGGCCGGGGTCTTCACCTGACCCGACTCGGCGATCTGGCGGACGTACCCGATCCGGTCGGCGGCCCGGCTCTCGGTGGCCACGGCCTTCTTCAGGTCGTCCGTGCGCACCACGTCCCGGGCCAGCGAGGCCTGAAGTTCCGGGTCCTCCTTGACGCGGTCGAGCAGCGCGCTGCGCGCGGCCCGGGCGGTCGAGGGGTCGGCGAGGATCGCGGCGCGCAGGGCGGTCGGGTTCTCGGCGACCTCCAGGGCCTTCGTGGGGCGGATGCCCTCGGCCTCGGCGGCCTCCGCGATGGCGGTGCCGCGGTCGGACGTGGCGCTGCTGCGGGAGGAGTAGTAGTCGAGCCACACGTCCGCGTCCGGCAGTTCCACCTCCTGGCCCGGGGACAGGGCCTCGAAGTGCGGGACCATGCCGTCGTCGGCGGCCCGGTCCCAGGCCTTGTAGTAGCGCAGGACCCGCTCGGGGGAGCAGCCGGCGAGTTCGGCGAACTCCTTCGCGGACACCTTCGGCGTCTCGTCCGCGCCCTGACCGCCGGGGCGCACACTGCGCGCCACCATCAGGCCGAAGGCCCACCCGCCGGTCCGCGCGTACACCCCGAACTCGCGGGCGTCCCGCGCGACGAGGTCGGACAGCGGGGCCGGGGACGTCTCGGCCGAGGGCTCCACCCAGATCTCGGCCGGGGTGTCGACCGGGCTCTCCGCGGGCGTCTCGGACGGGTCGATCGCTGTGGTCACAGGTGCTTCTCCTGGGCAGGCTCGGTCGGACCGCACACCGTGCCGGACCGGTTGCGGACCGCACGACGTGCAGCTCGGAAGCCTATTGCACCCCCAGGTCGCGCCCCGGCAGCCGTCGCGCTCAGGCGAACGCGTCGCGCAGCGCGGGCAGCAGGGTCTTCTCCGACCAGTCCAGGAACGCCGGCTGGGTGTCCCCGCCGATCTGCACCATCGCGATCTCGGTGAACCCCGCCTCCGCGTACGGCCGTACCGCCTCGACGAAGTCGTCGGGGTCGTCACCGCAGGGGATCGCGGCCGCGACGTCGTCCGGAGTGACGAACTGGGTTGCCGCCTCGAAGGCGTCCGGGTGCGGAAGCTCGGAGTTGACCTTCCAGCCGCTGCCGAACCACCGGAACTGCGAGTGCGCCCGCTTGATCGCCGTGTCCCGGTCGGGGTCGTAGCAGACGGGCAGTTGGCCCACACGCGGCTTGCCCGCGCCGCCGTGCCGGTCGAACGCGTCGAGCAGGCCCGCCTTGGGCTCGGTGGCGATGACCAGGTCGGCGAGGCGCCCGGCCAGTTCGCACGACTGCTCGCCGGAGACGGCGAGGCCGATCTGCGGCGGCTCGTCCGGCAGGTCCCACAGCCGGGCCGACTCCACGTCGAAATGCTGCCCGCGGTGGTTCACATGACCGCCCCGGAAGAGCGCGCGGATGATCTCCACGGCCTCCTCCAGCATCTCGTGCCGTACGTCGGCCGCCGGCCAGCCCCCGCCCACCACATGCTCGTTGAGGTTCTCGCCCGAGCCGAGGCCCAGCCGGAACCGGCCCTCGGAGAGCAGTTGCATGGTCGCCGCCTTCTGCGCCACCACCGCGGGGTGGTAGCGGAAGGAAGGACACGTGACGTAGGTCATCAGCGGGATCCGCGAGGTCGCCTGCGCGGCCGCCCCGAGCACGCTCCACGCGTACGGCGAGTGCCCCTGCGACCGCAGCCACGGGAAGTAGTGGTCCGAGGTCACCGAGAAGTCGTAACCGACCTCCTCGGCGCGCACCACATGGCCCACGAGGTCCCGGGGGCCGGCCTGCTCGGTCATCATCGTGTATCCGATTTGCACCATGGTTTCCGAGTCCCCGGTGGCCGGAGGGGAAAACGGGTCTTCCGACGTCCGCCGATCACCCCGGGGCCCTCTCGATCAAGACCGGGAAACACGGCAGGATGCCGGCATGAGTTCCCTGCCCACGAGCACCCCCGCAGCCCAGGGCGTCGACGCCGGGGGCATACAGGCCTTCCTCGACGCCCTCGAATCCGACCCGCGCATCGAGCCGCACAGCCTGATGCTGGTGCGTCACGGCCAGGTCGTGGCCTCGGGCTGGTGGTCGCCGTACACCCCGGACCGGCCCCAGCTCCTGTACTCGCTCAGCAAGAGCTTCACGGCCACGGCCGCCGGGTTCGCCGTGGCCGAGGGGCTGATCCGGCTGGACGACCCGGTGATCTCGTACTTCCCGGAGTTCGAGGCCGACATCACCGACCCGCGCAGCCGCGCGATGCTGGTCCGGCATGTGGCGTCGATGGCCAGCGGGCATGTGGCGGAGACGGTGGACCGGGCGTTGGCGCAGGACCGTCAGGAGCTGGTCCGGGGCTTCCTGCTGATCCCGCCGGACCGCGATCCGGGCACGGTCTTCGCCTACAACCAGCCCGCCACCTACACGCTCGGCGCGATCGTGCAGCGGGTCACCGGCCAGACGCTCACCGAGTACCTGCGGCCCCGGCTGTTCGAGCCGCTCGGCATCGGCCGGGCGGACTGGATCCACGACCGGGCGGGCCGCGAGCTCGGCTTCAGCGGACTGCACGCCACCACCGACGCGATCGCCCGACTGGGCCTGCTGTACCTGCGGGGCGGGATGTGGGAGGGCGAGCGGCTGCTGCCCGAGTGGTGGGTGGCCGAGGCCACGCGGGCCCAGATCGCCCACGAGGCCGGGCCGGAGGTCGGCTGGCCGGACTGGCAGCAGGGGTACGGTTTCCAGTTCTGGATGGCCCGGCACGGCTACCGCGGGGACGGGGCCTACGGGCAGTTCTGCGTGGTGCTGCCCGAGCAGGACGCCGTGCTGGCCATCACCTCGCAGACCGAGGAGATGCAGCAGGTCCTGGACCTGGCCTGGGAGCATCTGCTTCCCGCCTTCGGACCCGGCCCGCTGTCCGGGCGGGAGGCGGCGGACGCGGCTCTGGCCGACCGTCTGACACGGCTCGCGCTGCCGCCCGCCGAGGGCAAGGCGGTCGCCGCGGAGGACACGACCGTGTTCACTCCCGCCGGCGGCACCTGTGCGGACCAACCGAGCCTGACCGCCGTCGAGGTGGGCCCGGCGGGCCGCCTGACCCTGGTGGACGACGGCGAGCGGCTGGACCTGGGGGCCGGGCTCGGGGAGGGCGGCTGGAGGGTCGTCGACGAGCCGCTGCCGGTCGCGGTGAGCGGCGGTTGGAGCGACGCGGAGACCATCGACATCGACGTGGCGTTCCTGGAGACCCCGCACCACCTGCTGATCACGTGCTCGCCGGGCGACCGGACGTTCACCGCGCACTGGCGCACCCGCCCGCTGCACGCCGGGCCGCTGCGACGGATGAGGGCGCCGCGGGCGTCAGCCTGAGGGCACGCGGGAGGCGCTCAGTCCGAGGGCACGCGGAAGGTGCGCAGGAAGGTGTTCAGCGCCTCCTGGTTCGCGTCGTCGTTCCAGTCGGCCGCCGGGGTCGTCCAGCGCAGGGAGTAGCCGCGGCCCTCGCCGATGAGGAAACCGCGGCCGAAGGTGCGCACCCGGGTGCCGTCGACCTGCTCGATCCACTGCATGTCGGCGGCCTCCCGGCCCTGGTAGGTCGTCGCGCGGATGTCGCCGATCCGTTCGTAGCCGGGGTTGTCCTCGAGACTTGGCTCCACGTCGTCGCGCCAGACGGCCACCGCGTCCGAGCCCACGGCCTCGCTGTACCTGACGGCGAGGGTGCGCGGGTCGCCGGCGGCGCCGAAGGTGACGAGGTAGGCCAGGTCCTCCTGGCGCGAGGTGCTGAGCGGCTTGAAGCCCTTGGGCAGAGCGACGGAGAAGCCTTCGGGGGAGTGGTACGTGCGATAGCCGGCCGGCAACCCGGTGCCCGCGGTGGCGGACGCCGACCGGGTCGGCGTGGGCGTGGGTGGGGCGGAGGTCTCGTCGGTGCGGTTCGCGGGCGCGGAGGCCGAGGGGGACGGGGGCGTGGAGACGGACGGGGACGGCGGTGCCGGGGCGGACGCGGAGGCGGACGGTGCGGGCGCCTCGCCGGTCGTCGCGGAGTCGGTGCCGGGCAGCGCGTTGGTGACCGTGAGGACGGCGGCGGCCACCGTCACCACGGCCAGGGCGGTGCCCGCGATCAGGAGGCGGCTGCCGCGGCCCGAGGCCATGCCGGGCAGGCCGCGCAGACGCTGCCTGGGCTCCTCCGGCAGGGCCCCCTCGGGCTCCGCGCTGAGGACCTTCACGAGGGCGTCGCGCACGGCCCAGCGGGTCAGCCGCTCCTGGGAGTTCTTGCGCAGCAGCCCCTGCACGATCTGGGTGAGCGGCCCGGCCCGCACCGGTGCCCGCAGTGGCAGCCGGTCGACCCCCTTCAGGGTGGCCGCGGGACGGTCGCGGTCCCGGAAGGGCGGCCGGCCCTCCACCAGGGTGTAGAGGATCGCGCCGAGCGCCCACAGGTCGGCGGCCGGGCCGATGCGCTCGTCGCGAGCCTGTTCGGGGGAGGCGTACGACGGTGCCGAGAGCCTCGGGGCGAGGGTCGCGCCGGCCAGGCCGAAGCCGGTGACCACCACGGAACCCCGGTCGCGCACGAACACCTGGCCCGGGCTGAGCTCGCCGTGGGTGATCCCCTCGCCGTGCGCCGCCTCCAGCACCTCCAGCAGCTCCAGGCCGATGCGTGCCGCCTGCACATGGCCGAACGTCCCCTGCCGGTTGAGGAGTTCACCGAGCGGTACGCCGTCGACGGGTTCGGTGACGGTCCACAGGGAGCCCTCCTGCACCACGGCGTCGACGACCGAGGCGATCCGGCCGGGGGAGACCACCCGCATGGTCTTGGACATCCGCACGACGCCCGCGGCGGTGCGCAGCGCGGTCTCCTCGTCCGTCGAGGCCGGGAGCCCGATCTCGGTGAGGAGACAGGGGCGTTCGGTCGAGACGTCCTCGCCGTACCAGCAGCTCCGATTGGTCTCGCGATGCAGCACGTCGAGGGGCCGGTACCGTCCGGCGACCAACTCATGTGCGGACACGTGCGCCTTGACCATGGTCATCCCTCGCTGAACCCCTGGCTCTCACCTTTCACAGAGGTACGGCGGGTGCGGCGGGGTCCGTTCAATCAAATCCTCAACCGGTGGAATCCGCTTTCTGGTCGGTCGGTATCTGACTCACAAGTCAGTAGAACGAACGGAGTCGAGCGCTTTGCTCACCGCGGTCCGAACCGCTTCGCTCACCGCAGTCCGAACCCCTCGGCCCACGTCATGACCTCCGCGGTGGTCGTGTTGCCGCCGCACACCACAAGGCCCAACCGGCAGGTGTCGCCGACCCGTTCCAGTACCCGCCGAGCGGCGGGCAGGAGGCAGCCGGCCGCCGGTTCGCCCCACACCTTGGCGTGCTCGGCGAGGTCCAGGCAGCCCCGCACGGCCTCCCGGTCCGGCACCACGAGAACCTCGGTGACCAGGGCCGCCGCATGGTCGTACGTCAGCCTGGACACGGCCGGGGCACTCAGTGTGGACACCACCGAGGACAGCGGAACCGGCACCGGGCCGCCCCGGGCGAGCGCCCGGGACATGGCCTCGGCGCCCTCGGTCTCCACGCCCCAGACCCTGACCCCCGGTCGACGCGCCCGCAGCGCCGCCGCGACCCCGGCGATCAGACCGCCGCCCCCGACGCTCACGAGGACGTCGGTGAGGTCGTCCGCGTCGTCGGCGAACTCCAGTCCCACCGTGCCCTGTCCGGCGATCACCAGCGGGTCGTCGAAGGGGTGGACCAGCGTCAGCCCTTCGTCCCGCAGCCGGTTCACGAGCGAGAACGCGCCGTCCATGTCGTCCGTCAGCCGCAGCGACGCACCGGAGGCCTCCACGATCTCCACGGACCGGGCGGGCGCCGACCGCGGCATGACCACCGTCGCCTTGATGTCCAGGGCGGCGGCCATGTGGGCGAGGGCGATCCCGTGATTGCCGCCGCTGACCGCGACGACCCCGGCCGCCCGCTCCGCCGCGCTCAGCGACAGCAGCTTGGCCGTTGCCCCGCGCGCCTTGAACGAGCCGGTGCGCTGGAGCAGTTCGAGCTTGACGGTGACGGGCGCACCGAGCAGGGCGGACAGGCCGGGGCTGGGCAGGGTCGGCGTGCGTACGACGTGCCCGGCGATCAGCCCGGCCTGCCGCTCGATGTCCGTGATGCCGATCAAGAGGTCTTCCTTCCGCGGGAGAGGTCCTCCCGAACCCTCTCCTCATGGTCGGCGCCGGTCAACCCGGACCCTGCCCGCACGGACCGCGCCGGACACCCGGCGGGCGAGGCGTCACACCTCGCGCAGCAGCAGGTGGTCCAAGAGCGGCCGCAGCGCCTCCACCGGCTCGGCGTACGCCAGGTGACGGCGTGCCTCGGCGAGGGCGGCCGACCTGCCGCCGCACTCCTCGACCAGCGCCGCGACCTCGCGTGGAGCGCCGTCCGTCTCCAGGAGCCGGGCCAGGCGCGCTGCCGCGGGTGTCGGCGCGTCGAGCGCGGCCAGCACCGGGAACGTCTTCTTCCGCTCCCGCAGATCGCCGTGCACGGGCTTCCCGGTGACCAGGGGATCGCCCCAGATGCCCAGGACGTCGTCGACGATCTGGAACGCGACCCCCAGGTGCCGTCCGGCCCGGTCCAGCGCGGCCACCTCGGCGGGCGGCGCCCCACCGAGCAGGGCGCCCAGTGCGGCGGCGCAGCCCAGCAGCGCTCCGGTCTTGCCCTCGGCCATGACCCGGTACTCCTGCGGCCGGACCCGCTCCGGTCCCCTCCAGGGACGCGTGGCGAACAGGAGGTCGTCGGCCTGACCGCGCACCAGGTCCAGGAGCGCGGCGGACAGCAGGCGCACGGCCCCGGCGCCGGAGTCGGCCACTCTCGCCACGGCCAGCGCGAACAGGGCGTCGCCCGCGAGGACCGCCGGGCCCGTGCCGTACGCCTTCCACACGGTGGCTCGGCCGCGGCGGGCCGGGTCGCCGTCCATGATGTCGTCGTGGAGCAGGGAGAAGACGTGCACCAACTCCACGGCGACCGCCGCCGGTACCCCGGCCCGGGCGGGCGCGCCGGCCGCCTCCGCGCCGAGCACGGCGAGCGCCTGCCGTACGCCCTTGCCACCGGACGCGGCGGCGGGGGCGCCGCCGACCTCGCACCAGCCGAAGGAGTACGCGGCCATCTCCCGCACCCAGGGATGCAGGTCCCCGACGGCCTCCTGGAGCGCCGGTCGCACCAACTCGCGGCAGCGGGTGAGGACTTCGGGAGCGGCGAGGGTCGTCACCGTACCGCCTCCGTCCGCACGCCGAACTCCTCCTGGGCCCGCGCCACCATCTCCCGCGCGTGCCGCAGCCCGGTCCGCTCCAACAGCCGTGCCAGGTCGTCCAGTTCGGCCGCGGTCTCGGCCTGGTCTCGGCCGAGGCGGGCCAGGGACTTGGCGAGCCCCAGCCGGGCCAGCGCCTCCCCGCGCGGCTCGCTCATGGCGCGGAACTCCGCGAGCGCCTGCTCGTAGAGCTCGCGTGCCTCGGGGTAACGACCGGCCCGGTAGAGGACGTTGCCGCGCATCTTGTGGTTGTAGGCCAGCGCGCTGGAGAGGTTCATCGTGCGGCACGTCGTCTCCGCCTCCGACAGCAGGGCGAGGGCCCGCTCGGTGTCGCCGTCGCGCACCGAGACGAGGTCCGCGAGTCCGCGCTGCGCCCAGGCGTGACCGCGCCGGTCGTCGGCGTCCGCGGCGATCCGGGCCGCCTCCTCGAACATGGCGAACGCGGTGTCGTAGGACCCGGTGTTGCGGTGCATCTGCGCGATGCCCGACAGCGCCCACACCGTGTGCCGGGCCTCGCCGCGCCGCCTGGCCTCGGCGAGCAACTGCTCGTGCAGTCGGCCGACGGCCTCGTAGTCGCCCTGGATGCGGCCCGTCTCGGCCAGTCCCGCGAGCGAGTAGCCGCGTACGACGACGTCCCCGCCGCGCTCGCCCAGGTCGGCCGCGAGACCCAACAGCCGTCGCGCCAGCGCGAATGCGCCGCGCTGCCGGGCCAGTGTGCCGCCGCTCCACAGCGCCCACGCCATCCCCGCGGTGTCCTCGGCCCGTCGGGCGGCGCGGTAACTGGCCTTCCAGGTCCGGTCGGCGTCGGTGATCCGCCCGAGCCGGCGCTGGGCCTCGGCGACCGCGAGTCCTGAGCGTGCCGCCTCACCGTGCCGCCCGGCCCGCTCGGCCGCTCTCAACTGCTCGGTACCGGCGGCCAGTACGTCGTCCAGCGAGGAGTTCACGGAGAGGGTGGTGAGGGCGCCCTGGTACTCAGGGGCGAATGCCTTGCCGTACATGCATGCCTTTCCGTCCGTATGCACCCCATCTATACATGCCGTGTATACATGGTGCGTATAGTGCGTCGAAAATGAGCCCCGGCCCGGAGGCCGGGGCCCTCACCTGTCGCCGGTCAAGACGTGGACGGAGCCGGACGGGTTGCCTGTGAGGCGCAGATCACCCGTGCGAGCAGCGGGTGTCAGTGCTGCTGGGCCTTCTGCGGGGTCGCCTCGCTCGGTCGTACGACGACGTAGCCCGAGCCCTGGAGCATCAGCTGCACCGCCTCGCCCGAACCGCCGCGCAGCATCGACCCGATGGACTGTGAACGGTGGAGCGAGGTGCCGAGGCCCGCGGTCCACCCGACGACCGCGTCGGTGTCGACGTACACCGGGAACTCGGGCGAGACCGGGATCACCAGCGGGTTGCCCTCGCAGACCAGACCGAGCCTGCCGTGGCCCGTGAAGACGCTGTTGAACAGACCGCCCCCGGCTATGCCCGCGCCCTTCACGGTCGATATCCGGTACGCCAACGAGGCGTCGAAGCACAGGACGTTGCGGCCGTTGACGGTGAACTCGTCACCCGGTTCCACGTCGACGATGAAGCAGTTCTGGGCCTCGTGCGCGAACCAGGCCTCGCCCTGACCGCGCACCGTCATCAGGGGCAGCCCCTCACCGGTGACGGCCCGCTTGAGCATGCCGCCGACGCCCTGGCCCTTGCGCTCGAACTGGAGATTGCCGCGGTAGGCGACCATCGCCCCCTGGCGGGCGAGCATCTCGCCGTGCACCGCGTACCTGATGCACTTGGAGTTCTCGACCGTCATGCCCGGCGCGGTGGCCGGCTGCACCATGTGCTCACTGGAAAAGAGGTCACCCTTCATGGGGGCATCCTGGCCCGGAGGGATTCCTTCCGCCAAGATCCCAACAGCTGCGGGAATCAGGTGCGGGAATCAGGTGCGGGAATCAGGTGCGGGAATCAGCTCGGGGGACCAGGAGCGGGATTCAGCCGCCGAACAGCTGGGTCCAGTACGTGCCCGCCGGACCGCCGCCCGCGAAGCCGACGCCGATGTGGGTGAAGCCGGGTTTCAGGATGTTGGCGCGGTGGCCGGGACTGTTCATCCAGCCCTCGACGACCTCGCCGGCCGAGCGCTGTCCGCACGCGATGTTCTCCCCGATCGACCGCCGGGTGGAGCCCGCGGCCGCGGCCCGGTCCCAGGGCTGGGTGCCCTCGGGCGAGGTGTGGGAGTAGAAGGCGCGGGCGGCCATGTCGGTGCTGTACGCCTGCGCGGCCCCGGCGAGGTGGTGATCGACGGCGAGCGGCGGCAGACCGGCCTTGGCCCGTTCCCGGTTGGTGAGGACGACCACCTCGTCGGCGGTCCGGGCGAGGTCGGCGGTGGTCAGGGGCCTGGCCCACAGCGCCGTCCAGTACGTGTCGCCGGAGCGGCCCCGGGAGACGTACGCCAGACCGGCGTGGGTGAAGGCCGCGTCCCGCAGGGTCCGACGCGGCTGCTCGGTGCGCAGGCAGTACTCGACGAACTCGGCCGGGTTGCGCGGACCGGAGACGAGGTGTTCGCCGACGGTGATGTACGCGTAGCCGGTGGCGGTGACGCGCTGGAAGACGGAGACGCCGTCCGGCCCCTCGACGCCCAGGCGGCCCGCGGAGGCCATGGCGGAGGCGTGGGAGTGGGCGGCTTCGGTGAGCCGGGGGTCGAGGGTGACCGGTGGCGAACCTGCCGTGGTGCGGGCCGAGTTGACCAGGGTCAGGAAGGTGTCCAGGTCGGGGGAGCGGGTGGGGGAACTGGGTGTGGGTCGGGGCGCCGGTGGAGTGGGTGGCGGCGATGGAGGTGCCGGAGGCCGCGGATACGGCTCGGAGGCTCGCCGGGGCGCCGAAGGAAAGCGTTGCGTCGGCGGGGCGGGTGCGGCCGGGAGCCCGTGCGCCGGCGAGCCAGGTGCCGCGGGATGTGCCGGCCGGGCGGTCGTCGGACGCCCCGCCCCTGTCGTGACCGACGCGGCAGCCCCCGTGGCCGTCGGCGTCTCCTCCAGCACGTCCACCCCGAAGTCCCGCGCCAGCCCCGCGAGTCCGTCCGCGTACCCCTGCCCCAGCGCCCGCAGCTTCCAGCCGTCGCCGCGCCGGTAGAGCTCCGCGAGCAGCAGCACCGTCTCCTGGCGTGGCCGTGAGGGTGTGAACCGGGCCAACGGGCCGCCACTCACCCGGGCGACCTCGAGAACCGGCACGGGCAGTCGGCCCAGGACAGCGGCGGGGTCGGCCGCGCTGACGACCACCGTGACCCGGGCGGCGCCCGCGCGCAGGCGGCGGGGATCGACGGTCAGGGTGTCGCCGGTGAGCCGGATGCCAGGAGCGGAGGGCTGGTTGTAGAACACGAAGTCGGCGTCGCCGCGGACCTTGCCGCCCTCGTCCGTGACGAGCGCGGACACGTCGAAGGGGCCGGCCACCCGCACGGTGACGGCCCCTTCGGGCAGGGGCAGATTGCCCCCGGGAACCAACTCGCTCATCGTGCCGCCCTGGTGTCGTCGCTCGCTGAGAGCAACGCCCACCGGGGAGCGCGGGTTCCCGCCCGGCCTCAGCCCAGGCGGGGGGTTCCCGCCCGCACTCAGTCCAGGCGGGGGGTTCCCGCCCGCACTCAGCCCAGGCGAGGATTCCCGCCAGGCCTCAGCCCACGCGGGATGTCCCGCACAGCCTCAGCCCAGGCGGGATGTCCCGCACAGCCTCAGCCCAGGCGGGATGTCCCGCACAGCCTCAGCCCAGGCGGGATGTCCCGCACAGCCTCAGCCCAGGCCGGGGTTCCCGCCCTGCCAGAGCCCAGGCGCGGGTTCCCGCACGGCCTCAGTCCACCGTCACCGCCGGTGCCATGTCCTCGTGCCGTTCCACCGGCGCCCTGCCGCGCGCGACCTTGCCCCCCCGTGCCGAGCGGAGCCTTCGTCGTCTTGCCGCAGAACGCCGAGTCCAGCGTGCGCAGCATGGTGTTGAGGACCGTGCCGTTGTTGGAGATGTTGGCGACCGCGGCCAGGCTCCGCTTGCCGTCCTTCGAGGCGAACGCGTACGTGTAGAAGCCCTGCACGGCGCCCGTGTGCCCGTACACCGAGACCCCGCACGACAGATCGCGCCGGCGCAGCCCGAGGCCGTACGCCACACCGGTCCCCGCCGGCATCCACCGCTCCATCTGCGCCAGTTGAGCGGCCGAGGTGAGCCGGCCCTGGAGCAGCGCGGACAGGAAGGTGTTGAGGTCCCGGGTGCTGGAGATCAGCGCGCCGGCGCCCTGCGCCCACGACACGGTCTGCTCGGTCGCGTCGACGAGCGGCGCGCCCGCCTGGTCCGGGGTGAGATAGCCGCGCGCGTACCGGCCCGGGATCTTCATGCCCGGGTGCACGTAGAACGTGTCGCGCAGCTTCAGCGGCTCGATGATCCGGTTCTGGTACTCGGTGCCCACCGGGTTCCCGGTCAGCTTCTCGACCAGCATCCCGGCGATCACGAAGTTGGTGTTCGAGTACGCGTACTTCGCGCCCGGCGCGTTGGTGCGCGGCTTGCTCAGCGAGCGCTTCACGAGCTCGGTGGGCGTGAAGACCTTCTTGCGGACCGCCTCGAAGCCCGGGACCGTTTTGGCGAACATGTCGTTGGTGTAGTCGTGGAGCCCGCTGCGGTGGCCCAGCACCTGCCGCACGGTGATCCGGTCGTCGGGCAGCAGCCCCGGCAGATAGCGGTTGACCGATGCGTCGAGCTTCAGCTTCTTCTCGTCGACCAGCTGGAGCAGGACCACGGCGGTGAACGTCTTGGTGACGCTGCCGATGCGGAACCGGTCGGCGTCGCCCATCGCCCGCGCGGTCCCGCGGTCCGCGACCCCGGCGGCGGCCCGGAACACCGTGCCCCGGTCCTCGACCCGGGCCATGGCGCCCGGCGCCCCCTGGGTCAGCGCGGACCGCAACACGCCCCGCAGACCTGCGAGATCCACCGCGGGTCCGGCGTTCGCATCGGCATGGGCGGGGCTCGCGAGCAGGGGCAGCAGGACCGCCCCGGCCACCGTCCCGACGAGCACTCTCACTGATGTCATCCGGCTCTTCTCCTTCGCTGGGCACAGCAACGGCACAGGCAATCCTGCTTCTTTTATTGACGTCGGAAAAGAATCCCCCTAGGTTCCCGACCATGCGCCCGACCCCCAGCGCCGAGACCTTTCCCGCCAACACCCCAGCCGCTTCACAGGTGTTCACCGCCGTCCTCTCCCACGGGCCCCTCGCCCGTCTGGAGGTGTCCCGGCGTGTCGGACTGTCACCGGCCGCCGTGACCAAGGCGGTCCGGCCCCTGATCGAGGCCGGGTACCTGGTGGAGGGCGCCGACGAGGAGGCCCGACCCGCGCTCGGCCGGCCCGCGACCCTCGTCCGGGTCGACGGCGGACGGGCCCTGTTCCTCGGCGTCAAGGTCACCGGCGACGAGATCATCGGCGTCCTCACGGACCTGTGCTGCCGCATCCGTGTCGCCCGTCACCTGCCCCTGCCCGACCGCGATCCGAGGACAGTGCTGGCGAGTATCGCGGAGCTCACCCAGCGGCTCCTGGCCGAGACGGACGGCTCCACGGCCCCCGTCCTGGGCCTGGGCATCGCCGTCTCCGGTGATGTCGACCGGGGCGAGGGCACCGTCCGCTACTCGCCCTTCCTGGAGTGGCGAGACGTCCCGCTCGCCGAACTCGCCGCCATGACCACGGGGTTGCCGGTCACCCTCGACAACGACGTGCGCGCCCTCACCGTCGCCGAGCAGTGGTTCGGCGCGGGAGCGGGCCTCTCCGACTTCGCCGTGGTCACCGTCGGCGCCGGCATCGGCTGCGGACTCGTGGTGCACGGCCGGGTGGTCGCCGGGGCCCATGGGGTGGCCGGCGAGATCGGCCATGTGACCGTCGACCCGGCCGGCCCGCTCTGCCACTGCGGCAACCGCGGCTGCGTCGAGGCGATCGCGGGAGAGGCCGCGATCGTCCGGCAGGTCCGTGCGGCCACCGGCGTCCAACTCACCCACCCGGACGAGGCGTTGGCCCTGGCCCGAGAGGGCGTCGCCGGGGCCCGGGACGTGTACGCACGCGCGGGCGAGGCGATCGGCCGGGGCATCGCCACCGTCGCCAACCTCCTCGGCCCCGAACGCGTGATCATCTCCGGCGAGGGGCTCGCCGCCTACGACCTGTTCGCCGAGCAGATCCGCGACGCCTTCGTCGCGGCCGCGTTCGGCTCCGCCGCCCAGTGCGACGTCCGCACCCACCCGCTGCCCTTCGAGGAGTGGGCGCGCGGAGCCGCCGCCACCGCCATCCAGTCCTTCATCACCCCGAGCCGCTGAACCACCCGACACCCCCTGGAGGTACGACCCATGCGGTCATCCTCGTACTTCGCCATGCCCGCGAGAGCACTCCTGGTGCTCGCCCTCACCGCGGTCGCCGTCCCCACGGCCCATGCCGCCGACGCCCCCGCCCCCACCGCAGACCTCGCCGCCAAGCCCTACATGGGCTGGTCCAGCTGGAGCATGCAGTCCTCCAAGTACCCCGGCCTCAACCCGGACGGCGACTACAGCTACCTCACCGAGGCCAACGTCCTGAAGCAGACCGACGCCCTCGCCGCCAAGCTCAAGAAGTACGGCTACGAGTACGTCAACATCGACGCCGGCTGGTGGATGGACAAGACCTGGAAGTCCGGCTTCGACCGGTACGGCCGCCAGAAGCCCGACCCGGTCCGCTTCCCCAGCGGCATGAAGGCCGTCGCCGACCGTATCCACGCCAAGGGCCTCAAGGCCGGCATCTACCTCCCGGCCGGCCTGGAGAAGGGCGCCTACGGCGAGGGGAAGACCCCGATCTGGAACGCCGACGGCTGCACCACCGCCGACATCGTCTACGACGACCTGCGCACCACCAACGGCTGGGACAGCTCCTACAAGCTCGACTTCGCCAAGCCCTGCACCGCCAAGTACATCGACTCCCAGGCCCGGTTGATCGCCGACTGGGGCTACGACTTCCTCAAGCTCGACGGCGTCGGCCCCGGTTCCGGCAAGAGCGGTGACCAGTACGACAACGTTGCCGACGTGGCCGCCTGGCACCGGGCCATAGCCGACAGCGGCCGCCCGATCCACCTCGAACTCTCCTGGTCCCTCGACTTCGGCCACGCCGCCGACTGGAAGAAGTACTCCCAGGGCTGGCGCGTCGACACCGACGTCGAGTGCTACTGCAACACCCTGGTCAGCTGGGAGAACTCGGTCGACGACCGCTGGGACGACACCCCGGCCTGGACCCGGCACGCGGGCCCCGGCGGCTGGAACGACCTCGACTCCCTGGACGTCGGCAACGGCGCGATGGACGGCCTCACCAAGGCCGAACGGCAGAGCTACGCCACCCTGTGGGCCATCGCCAAGTCCCCCCTCTACACCGGCGACGACCTCACCCGCCTCGACTCCTACGGCCTGTCCCTGCTGACCAACCGCGAGGTCATCGCGCTGAACCAGGGCCCCAACCCGCCCGCACAGCCGGTCACCCCGTCCGACCCGCAGCAGGTGTGGGCGTCGAAGAACCCCGACGGCACCTACACCGTCGCCCTGTTCAACCTCGCCGACGCCCCCGCCGCCGTCACCGCCGACTGGGCCGCCCTCGGCTTCACCGGGAACGCGTCCGTCCGTGACCTGTGGAACCACGAGAACCTCGGCACCCACCGGAACAAGGTCACCCAGGCCCTGCCCGCCCACGGCTCCCGCCTGTTCACGGTCATCCCGCGCGGCACCGCACTCGCGTACACCGGCCACGAGGCCGAGTCCCCCACCAACACCCTCGGCGGCAACGCCTCCGTCGCCGACTGCTCGGCCTGCTCGAACGGAAAGAAGGTCGGCAACTTGTACCTCGGCGGCAAGCTGACCTTCAACGACGTGACGGTCGCGAAGGCCGGCACGTACCAGATCAAGGTCTCCTACATCAGCGGTGACGCCCGCTCGGTCGACGTCTCGGCCAACGGCGGCGGGGCCACCCGGCACAAGCTCCCGGCCACCGGCGACTGGGGAACCGTGGCCAGTGTGTACGTGCCCGTGACCCTCAAGGCCGGCGCCAACACCATCACCTTCGACAGCGGCACCACCGGCTACGCGCCGGACATCGACCGGATCGACGTACCGAAGTCCTGACCGAGCCACCAGGAGCCGCCATGACCCCCGCCCCCTCCAGACGCGGTGTCCTCGCGCTGACCGCCGCGCTCGCCGCCCTGCCCGCCTTCAAGGCGACCGCGGCACCGCAGAGACCCGCCGCCGCACCCGTCCTCGGCACCGACACCCGCCACCGGCTGTGGTGGCAGGCCCCCGCCGACGAGCACTCGATGATCGAGCAGGGCCTGCCCGTCGGCAACGGCCGCCTCGGTGCCCTTGCCGGCAACGACCCCGGCCGCGAACTCCTCCTCGTCACCGACGCCACGATGTGGACCGGCGGCCTCAACGACACCCTCGACGCCGACGGCCAGTTCCCCTACGGCCGCCAGGACTTCGGCTCCTTCACCCTGCTGGCCCGGCTCACCGTCGACCTCCCCGACCACGACCTGTCCACCGTCTCCGGCTACCGCCGCACCCTCGACCTCGACCGGGGCGTCAACGGCACGTCGTACGTCCGCTCGGGCGTGACCTACCGACGGGAGATCTTCGCCAGCCACCCCGACGACGTCATCGTCCTGCACTTCACCCAGAGCGGGGGAGGCCACTACACCGGCACGATCACGCTGGAGGGCACGCACGGCGAACAGCCCGCGGTCTCCTTCGGGGCCACCCTGCCCAACGGACTGAGATACGGCGCCGCGATCACCGCGTACGGCAGTGGCGGCCGCGTCCGGGTCAACGGCCCGGACATCACCTTCGCCGGGTGCAGGGACCTGACCGTGGTGCTGAGCGGCGGCACCGACTACGCACCCGACGCGGCAGCCGGGTTCCGGGACCCGTCCCTCGACCCCGAGCAACTCGCCCGCACCAAGGTCCGGGCAGCCGCCCGCCACTCGGCGGCCACCCTGCTCGCCACCCACACGGCGGACCACCACGCCCTGTACGGGCAGCTGGGCGTCTCTCTCGGCACCTCCACCGCCGATCAGCGCGCCCTGGACACCTGGGAGCGGCTGCGGGCCCGGGCCCGGGACGGGGTGCCCGATCCCGAACTGGAGTCCCAGTACCTCCAGTTCGGCCGCTACCTGATGATCGCGGGCTCACGCGGCAGTCTCCCCCTCAACCTCCAGGGGCTGTGGCTCGACGGCAACGACCCCGACTGGATGGGCGACTACCACACCGACATCAACATCCAGATGAACTACTGGGCGGCCGACCGGGCCGGTCTGTCGCAGTGCTTCGACGCCCTCACGGACTACTGCCTCGCCCAACTCCCGTCCTGGACCGACCTCACCCGCAGGCTCTTCAACGACCCCCGCAACCGCTACCGCAACTCCACCGGGAAGAACGCCGGCTGGACGGTCGCCATCTCCACCAACCCCTTCGGCGGAGGCGGCTGGTGGTGGCACCCGGCGGGCAACGCCTGGCTGTGCAACTCCCTCTTCGAGCACTACGAGTTCACCGCCTCGCGGACCCATCTGGAGCGCATCTACCCGCTGCTGAAAGGCGCCTGCGAGTTCTGGGAGGCACGCCTGCTGACCATGACCCTCCCCGGCACCTCACGCGAGGTCCTGGTCGCCGACAGCGACTGGTCGCCCGAGCACGGCCCCCTCGACGCCAAGGGCATCACCTACGCCCAGGAACTCGTCTGGACCCTGTTCGGCAACTACTGCACGGCCGCCGCCGAGTTGAGGAAGGACCCGGCGTTCGCCGCCACCGTCGCCGGCCTCCGCAAGCGCCTGCACCTCCCCGAGGTCAGCCCCACCACCGGCTGGCTGGAGGAGTGGATGTCCCCGGACAACCTGGGCGAGACCACCCACCGCCACCTGTCCCCGCTCATCGGACTCTTCCCGGGCGACCGCATCCGCCCCGACGGCTCCACCCCGGCCGACCTCGTCGAGGGCGCCACGGCCCTGCTCACCGCCCGCGGCATGGAGAGCTTCGGCTGGGCCAACGCCTGGCGTGCGCTGTGCTGGGCCCGCCTGAAGGACGCGGACAAGGCCTACCAGTTGCTGGCCACCAACCTCCGCCCCTCCAGCGGCGGCAGCAACGGCACCGCCTTCAACCTCTTCGACATCTACGAGGTGGAAAAGGGTCGCGGAATCTTTCAGATCGACGCGAATCTGGGTACCCCCGCAGCGATGACCGAGATGCTGCTGTACTCCCGACCCGGCCACCTGGAACTTCTGCCCGCCCTGCCCGACGCCTGGGCCGCCGCCGGCTCCCTCACGGGAGCGAACGCCCGCGGCGGCTTCGTCGTCGACCTGCGCTGGCGGGACGGCACCCCGACCGAAGCACGGATCCGCAGCGTCGGCGGCCGCACCACGACCGTCGCCCACGCGGGAAGCACCCGCACGGTGACGCTGAAGCCGGGTGCCGCCATCACGCTGAAGGACTTCGGCCGATGAGGCACCTGACCACCCGAGGCGCCCGCCTGATCGCCGTCACGGTCGCGGCCGCAGCCCTCCAGGCCACCCCCGCACCCGCCGCCGTCGGCCCGCCCGACGGGGTGATCACCTGGGGCTCCAGTGCCTACCGCATCGGCGAGTCGACCGCCGACCGCGGCTACCGCATGGTCGTGCACACCAGCGTCGGCGGCCGCGATCCGCGCATCCGGCTCTCCAACGCCTTCGGGGACCGCCCGGTGACCTTCGACAGCGTCTACGCGGGCCTCCAGCTCAAGGGCCCCGACCTGGTACGCGGCAGCAACCGTCAACTCACCTTCGACGGCTCCTCCTCGACGATCGTGGAACCCGGCGCCACCGTGTACAGCGACCCGCTGCCAGGCCGGCTGGCCGCCGGATCGAACCTGGTCGTCAGCCTCCACACCCCCGACGCGGCGGGCCCGGTCACCGGCCACTGGATGGCCCTGCAGACGTCGTACGCCACCCAGGGCGACCACACCGCCGAGGAGAGCGGTGCCCACTGGACCGAGAGCATCGGGTCGTGGTTCTACCTCGACGCGGTCTCGGTGCGCACACCCGCCGCCACCGGTGCCGTGGTCGCGCTCGGCGACTCCATCACCGACGGCTGGCAGTCCACCAGCGACCAGAACCGCCGCTGGCCCGACTACCTCGCCCGCCGCCTCCAGAAGACGCACACCACCGTCAAGGGCGTGGCCGACGAAGGGATATCCGGCAACAAGGTGCTGGCCGACGGCGCCGGGCCCAGCGCCCTGGACCGCCTGGACCGGGACGTGCTGTCCCAGCCGGGCGTCCGCACCGTGTTCCTCTTCGAGGGCGTCAACGACCTCAAGGCCCACACCGGCGTCACCGCCCAGGACCTGATCGACGCCTACCGCCGGATCGTCGACCGGGCCCACGACGCGGGCAAGTGCGTGGTCGTCTCCACCATCGCCCCCTTCAAGGGCTGGTCGGAGTGGGACCCGCCCGCCGAGGCTGTACGTCAGGAGGTCAACGACCACATCAGAGAGCACAGCGAGGAGTTCGACGCGGTCGCCGACTTCGACCGCATCCTGCGCAGCCCCTACGACCCCGAGCGGATGCTGCCGTTCCTCGACGGCGGGGACCACATCCACCCCAACGACAAGGGGATGCAGGCGATGGCGGACGCCGTCGACCTGAACTCCCTGGAATGCACGCGCGGTTAGTCGCGGGCCGTCGTCTCCGGGGTGATCAGCCGCTCCCGGTAGGCGACGGCCACGGCCTCGGTGCGGCTCGCCGCGCCCAGCTTGGCGAGGATGTTGGAGACATGCACGCTGGCCGTCTTGCCGGTGATGAACAGCTCCTCGCCGATCTGCCGGTTGCTGCGTCCCCGGGCGAGCAGCCGCAGCACGTCCTGCTCACGGGCCGTGAGCAGTGAGGTGCCGGTGGCCGGGGCCTCGGCGAGACGGCCACGCCGGATCAGCTCGTCCACCTGCTCAAGGAGCACCTTGGCGCCCAGGCCCGCCAACACCTCGCGAGCGGCCCGCGCCTCGGCCGCGGCCTCCTCACGCCGGTCGGCCCCGAGCAGCGCCTCGGCGTACCGCAGCCGACAGCGCGCCGGCTCGTACACGTCACCGAAGTCGAACGCGGCGACCGCCTTCGCCCACGCCTGCGGGTCCGGTCCCGACACGGCCCGAGTCCACTCCGCCTCGGCCCGGGCCAGCCAGGCCTGTCCCTCGGGGCCCTGAGGTATGCCGCTCTCGCCCTGTACGGCGCTGGTCCGAGCCAGCTCCAGCAGCTCGGTCGCCGTTCGCGCCCAGCTTTCCGCCCCCTTTTCGTCCCCGTGCAGACGCAGGTCGACGGCCCGGTCGGCGACCGCGGACAGGGCGAGAGTGGCGAGGCGCACGGTGACGTGGGGAGGCGTGCCCGTGTCGTCGGTCAGGGCCGCGACGGTGGACCGCATCCGCCGCACGGCCTCCTCCGGCTCCCCGCGCAACGCCGCCGCGTCGGTCAGCACCAGGCCCGCGACGAGCGTGGCCATCCAGTCGAACGGCCCCTCCAGCAGCGCCCGGGCCCGGTCGGCGGCCTCGAAGTCACCGCGCGCCAGGGCCACGTACAGCGCGGGCCCCACCGTGTACCCGCCGGCCCCGGGCAGCACCTCGGCGTCGGTGGCCGCCGCCCGCACGCAGTCGTCCCAGCGGCCCAGCGTGTACAGCACCAGCAGGTGCAGATAGCGCATCTCCATCGGATACGGCGACGACAGCAGCCCGGCCCGGCGCGCGCGGTCCAGCCCCTCGGTGACCCAGGGCAGGCACTCGTCGAGGAGCCCGGACTCGAAGCAGCCCACGGCGAGGTTGAACAGCGCGCGCATCTCCACGGGGGCGTTGCCCGAGCTGCGGGCCAGCTCCCGTGCCTGGCGCAGCCGCTCCCGCCCCTCCACCGAGCGCCGGCCGCCGCCCTCCAAGATCGCCAGGGAGACCAGCAGATCGGCCTGGGCGTCGGTCACACCCAACCGCTCCGCGCCGCCGAGCGCCTCACGGGCGACGCGCCGCGCGGTGTCGTTCTCCCCGACGTGACGGGCCGCCAGCGCATGGGTCGCCGCCGCCCACACCCACGTACGGGACGGGGGATCGGCCGGGATCATGGCCAGCGCCTCGCTGCTGTAGGCGAAGGCCGCCGAGAGGTTGTCGACGCTCATCAGGTTCCCGGCGAGGGTGTAGCGCACCCGGGCGGCGAGCTCGGAGTCCGCCTCCTGACCGACACCGGCGAGCGCGGCGCGCGTGAGCGAGACCGCCCGGTGCAGCGCGCCGGTGTGCGCGGCGGCGGCCGAGGCCCGCAGCATCAACCGGACCCGGTCGACCCCCTCGCCCCCGGGCCGCGCGGACGGCTCCACCGCCGACCACAGATCCAGGGCCGCCTCCAGGTGCCGTAGCTCCTCGGCGGGTGCCCCCACCCGCTGGGCATGGTCCGCGGCCTCCAGCGAAGCGGCGAGCGCGGGCGCCAGATCATGGCTCTCCCGGTAGTGATGGGCCCGCTCCGCCGCGCTCTCGGCCCGCGGCCCCCGCCCCTCCAGCAGCCGGGCGAACGCCCCGTGCAGTCGGGCCCGCTCACCCGGCAGCAGATCGGCGTACACGGCCTCCCGGGCCAGGGCGTGCCGGAACGCGTACGTGTCCCCCTCGCCCGGCACCAGCAGCTGCCGCCCGATGGCCTCCCGCAGCGCCCCCTCCAACTCCTCCTCGGGCAGCCCCACCGCGTCCCGCAGCAGGTCGTGCTCGACGCGCCGCCCGGCCACGGCGGCGCTGCGCAGCACCTGCTGAGCGGTGTCCGAGAGCTGCTCGAACCGGATCAGCAGCACGTCCGCCAGCCCGCTGGGCACCCCGCCGTCCCCGCTCCCGGTCGCGGCGAGCAGCTCCTCGGCGTAGAAGGCGTTGCCCTCGGCCCGCTCGACGATCCGCCGCACGGTGGCATCCGGCAGGGGTCCTTCCCGCAGGGCCCGCACCAGCCGGGCCACCTCGGCGTCCGGCATGGGCCGCAGCTCCAGCCGCTCCACGGCGGGCAGCCGCACCAGCTCGGCGAGCAGCGGCCGCAGCGGATGCCGCCGGTGCAGATCGTCGGCACGGTAGGAGGCCAGCACCGCCAGCCGATGGGTGCGCGCCCCGCCCGCCGACCGCTGAAGGACGCCCCGGCTGAGCAGGAACCGCAGCAGATCGCGCGACGACTGATCGGCCCAGTGCAGATCCTCCAGGACCAGGAGCAGGGGAGTGATGTCCGCGAGATCGGCGAGCAGCCCGGCGATCCCCTCGAACAGCCGCAACCGGTCGCCGGCCTCATCGGCGGGGCCGCCTCCCATGAGCCGCTCCACCACGGGATACGCGGCGAGCACCGGCGCGAACCGCTCGTCCTGCGCGACCGCCCCCAACACCTCGGTGAACGCCAGATAGGGCAACCCGACGTCCCCGAGATCGACACAGTGCCCGGTCAGCACGGTCATTCCGGCCGCGGCGGCCCGCCCCGCAACCTCGTTCAGCAACCGCGTCTTACCGACCCCGGCATCCCCGGCGACGAGAACGGCCCGCGCCTCCCCGCCCCGGGCCCGCTCCAGCACGTTGGACAGCCCGGCAAGCTCGTCTTCTCGCCCGACAAGAGGCGTACTGCTGGAGATCTGCGACACGAATACATCCTGGCACTTCACACTGACAGCAGGTCGACCTGCCCAGGGGCGCGGGGAACTGCGCGCTCAGCCACAGACAAACCCGCAGCCGCCGTCAGACAGGCGCCCCGAGCTCATCGGCGCAAGACCCGAGCCCAATCAGCCGGCACCCGCCCCGCAGGGCCCGGCGCCGGCTGGGACTCCGGATGGCTCACCGGCGGAGCCAATTCCGGCCCCGCCTCGAACATCTCACTCGTCTCGAAGTTCCAGAACCACTCCTCACCCGGCTCGAAGCTGCGCGCCAGCGGATGCCCCGACTCCCGGAAGTGCCCGCTGGCATGCTGACCGGGGGAGGAGTCACAGCACCCCACATGCCCGCACTGCGCACACCGCCGCAGATGGAACCACCACCCACCCGCCGCGTCGCACTCCACGCACCCGTCCCCGCTCGGCGGCACGCTCGGGTCGATCCCCTTGATGTCGCTCACTCCGGCTCCTCGGTCGCCTCGTCGTTGTCCACCGCGGTCAGCGGAAGCAGCACCTGGAAACGGGTGTCCCCCGGCGACGACTCCACCTGGAGCGTCCCGTGGTGCTTGTTGACCACGATCCGCCAGGAGATGTCGAGCCCGAGCCCCGTCCCCTCGCCCACCGGCTTGGTGGTGAAGAAGGGATCGAAGATCCGCCCGCGGATGTCCGCCGGCACCCCGGGCCCGGTGTCCCGGAACTCCACCAGCAGCCGGTCGTGCTCCAGCGCGGTCCGGACGGTCAACGTCCCTTCCCCGCTCATGCTGTTGATGGCCTGCACCGCGTTGTCGATCAGGTTCGTCCACACCTGGTTGAGCTCGGCGGGGTAGGCCGGGATCCTCGGCAGGGTCCGGTCGTAGTCCTTGACGACCTTGATCTGCTGCCCGATCTTCCCGGACAGCATCAGCAGGGTGCTGTCGAGCAGTTCGTGCACGTCGGCCACCTGGTAGGGCGCCCGGTCCAGCTGGGAGTACTGCTTGGCCGCGTCGACGAGGTGCGAGATACGGGCCGTGGAGTCGTTGATCTCGTCCATCAACAGCTCGGTCTCGACGGTGTAGTTGAGCCAGCCGATGGCGTTGGGCAGCATCTCCTCGTCGAGGGCGGCCGCGACCTGGTCCAGCCAGTCGGCGTCGAGACCGGCCTGCACGAAGGTCGGCGCGATCCGCCAGCCCTCCTGGATGCCGTGGTCGTCGAGCCAGTCGGTGAGGACGTCCTCCCGGTCGGACGCCTCCAGCGGGCTCAACACGGGTGCCTTGGCGACGCGTTCGGCGGTGCGCTCCTGGATGTCGATGAGGTTCGCCATCACCTCGGGGGAGTAGGAGCCCTGGGCGATGATGCCGAGCTTGTGCCGCATCTTGCCGACCCGCTCGCGCAGTGTCGCCGTGGCCCGTACCGCGGCCGCGGCCGGGTTGTTGAGCTCGTGGGTGAGACCGGCGGACAACGAACCGAGCGCCAGCAGCCGTTCCCGCTGTCCGATGGCCCGCTGGGTGTTCTTCGAACCGAAGAAGAGCCCCTCCAGCAGATGGACCGCCATCGGGAACCATTCCTGCATGAAGTCCGCGAACGTCTCCGCGGGCAGCACGAAGAACCGCGAGGGCTCGGTGACCCGCATGGAGCCGTTGTAGGTCTGCTGCACCCGGTCGCCGAGGTACGCCTGCATGGACCCGGCGTAGACCCCGGGCTGCGAGGTGCGGTTGATCTCCACGTCGTCGCCGCCGACCCGGCGGGAGAGCACCACCGTGCCCTCGATCATGACGTAGAAGCAGGTGGCGGGTTCGCCCTCGGTGTACACCGGTCCGGGTTCGAACCTCTCCACCCGGCCTGCGCTGCACAGCTGCCCGAGCTGCTCGGGGGACAGCTTCTCGAACAGGAACAGCGACCCGATCTCCGCCGGGCTGCACGGCATCAGCTGCCCGCTCACGACTGCTCCAGATACCGGTGGACGAGCATCACGGCCATGGCTCCCTCTCCGACGGCGGACGCGACCCGCTTGGCGGACTCGGCGCGCGCGTCACCCGCGACGAACACGCCCGGAATGTTGGTCTCCAGGTGGTACGGCGGCCGGTCCAGCTCCCAGTCCGCCGGCGGCCGCCCGTCGGGGGTGAGATCGGGTCCGGCCAGGATGAACCCGTGCTCGTCGCGCAGGACCGTGCCGTCCAGCCAGCCGGTCAGCGGGGCCGCGCCGATGAACACGAACATCCACTGGGCGTCGACGAGTTCGCTCTCCCCGGTGCGCGTGTCGCGCAGGGTCAGCTGCTCCAGGTGGTCCGAGCCGTGCGCGGCCTCCACGACGGTGTGCGGGCGGACCGAGATGTTCGGCGCCTCCTCGATCTGCTGGATCAGGTAGTACGACATCGACGCGGTGAGGTCGGCGCCGCGCACCAGCAGCGTCACCGACTTGGCGCCCCGGGACAGGTACATGGCCGCCTGCCCGGCCGAGTTGGCGCCGCCGACGATGTAGATGTCCTGGCCCTGGCAGGAGGCGGCCTCGGTCAGCGCCGAGCCGTAGTACACCCCGCAGCCGGTCAGGTCGGTGCAGCCCGGCGCCTCCAGCTGCCGGTACGACACACCGGTCGCGAGGATCACGCTGTGCGCGGCCACCGCCGACCCGTCCGAGAAGCGCACGGTGCGGGCCGCGCCGTTGATCTCCAGGCCGGCCACCTCCCGGGCGGTGAGGATCTCGGCGCCGAACTTGGCCGCCTGCCGCCGGGCCCGGTCGGTGAGCTGGGCGCCCGACACGCCGTCAGGAAAGCCCAGGTAGTTCTCGATCCGCGAGCTCTGCCCGGCCTGTCCGCCGGTCGCCGACCGCTCCACGAGCACGGTCCGCAGACCCTCCGAGGCCCCGTACACCGCGGCCCCGAGCCCGGCCGGACCGCCGCCGATCACGACGAGGTCGTAGAAGTCCGCGGTCGGAGTCGTCGCGAGCCCCACATGGGCCGCCAGGTCAGGAGCCTCCGGCTTGACCAGAGGAGTGCCGTCCGGGGTGATCACCACCGGCAGCAGCTGCCCGTCCTGCCCCGCGGCCGTCAGCAGCCGCTGCCCCTCGGGCTCGTCGGTGGAGTACCAGCGGTAGGGCACCTGGTTGCGGGCCAGGAACTCCCGCACGTCCGAGGAGCGTGCCGACCAGCGGTGTCCGATCACCTTGGTGGCCGGGACGTGCCGGTAGTCGCTGGACCGCCACGCCTCCAGGAGGTCGTCCAGGACCGGGTAGAGCTTCTCCTCGGGCGGGTCCCAGGGCTTGAGGAGGTAGTGGTCGAGATCGACGACGTTGATCGCGTCGATCGCCGCGTTGGTGTCCGCGTACGCCGTGAGCAGCACGCGGCGGGCCCCCGGATACACGTCCAGGGCCTGTTCGAGGAACTCGATGCCGTTCATCTGCGGCATGCGGTAGTCGGCCAGGATCACCGCCACGAGGTCGCCGCGCAGCTTCAGCTCCCGCAGCGCCTCCAGCGCGGACTCACCGGACTCCGCGCGCACGATCCGGTACGACTCGCCGTAGCGCCGCCGCAGATCGCGGGCGACGGCTCGGGAGACCCCCGGGTCGTCGTCCACGGTCAGGATGACGGTCCGCGCCGATTCGGCGGCCTGTGCCATGCGTCTCCCCACGCCGGGCGGTCGGTCGGGGCACAGCGCCCCCCGTGGTCACCGTCCCGGTCCCGCCCATCGTATGTTCGATCCCGCGGCTTCGCGCAGGTATGGCAGACCCTGCCGGGGTCAGCCTCGGCGTTCGCCCAGCACACAGAACTCGTTGCCCTCGGGGTCCACGAGCGTCACCCAGGACTGCTCGCCCTGCCCGATGTCCGTGTGCCGCGCGCCCAGCGCCAGGAAGCGGGCCACCTCGGCCTCGTGGTCGTCGGGCCGGAAGTCGAGATGGAGCCGGTTCTTGACGGTCTTGGCCTCCGGCACCGGCACGAAGAGCAGACCGGGCGTCCGGTCCTTCTCGGGGCGGATCTCGAACTCGTCGGGGGAGTCCTCGACCACCACCCAGCCCAGCGCCTCGGCCCACCAGCGCCCGAGGGCGGCGGGGTCGGCGGAGTCCACGATGACTTGTTCCCATTCCAAGGTCATCTCGGCAGCGTAGTGAAGACTGGTCCGCGACGTCACCGCATTAAAGGGAGGCCACCGCATGACCCGCCCGATCACCGCAGGCATCGACGGAACCGAGGAGAGCCTCGCCGCGCTGGGCTGGGCCGCCCGGGAGGCGGTCCGGCGCGGCGCGGGGCTGCGCGTGGTGCACGCCTGGCGGTTCCAGCCGTACGAGGGGATCGACGCCGGTGACCGGGACACCCAGGCGGGCTGGGCGCGGGAGGCCATGGCCGAGGCCGTCCGGACCGTCACCGGGCGGCACACCGGACTCGAGGTGGACACCGACCTGGTGGAGGGCGGCAGCGTGGACGTGCTGGTCGCCGCGGCGGCCGACTCCGAACTGCTGGTCCTGGGATCCCGCGGGCACGGGCCGGTGGTCGGCTTCCTGCTGGGCTCGGTCGGTCAGCAGGTGATCGCCGAGGCGACCCGGCCCGTCGTCCTGGTCCGCGCCGGCGACCAGGCCACCGCGGAGGCCGCGGGCCGCGAGATCGTCGTCGGCCAGGAGGGCACCCCGGAGGACAGTGCCGAGGCCCTGCGGTTCGCCTTCGAGGCGGCGGCGGCCCGGGGAGCCGCGGTGCGTGCCGTGCGGGCCTGGACCCTGCCGCCGGTGTTCGCCTACAGCCCCGGCTCGCTCAAGCTGCTCGACGAGGCCGGCGGCCTGGAGCCGTACGAGACGAAGGCCCTGGCCGCAGCGCTCCAGCCGTGGCGGGAGCGTTTCCCGGACGTGCCGGTGGTCGAGCACGTGGAGATGGGCAGCGCGGGCCAGGTGCTGCTGTCGATGACGGCACGGGCGCAGCTGATGGTGGTCGGCCGCCGGGCCCGGCGTACCGCTGTGGGCGCCCGCATCGGCTCGGTGGCGCACGGCGTGCTGCACCACGCGGACTGCCCGGTGGCGGTGGTGCCGCACACCTGAGTCACTCGGCGGTGGCGGGGGTGGGCTGGAGCGTCTCGCGGGCCTTGGGGAGGATGTTGGTGATGTAGTCCTCCACGGCCGTGTCGAGCCCGATGTCGTGCTGGGCCCGCTCGGACAGGTACCAGCGGTGTTCGAGCAGCTCGTGGTAGATCTCGGCCGGGTCCATCGAGCCGCGCATCTCCAGGGGCACGGCCCGCACGGTGGGCCGGAAGACGTCCCGCACCCACCGGTGCGCGAGCACCTCGGGGCGGGCGCCGAGGGGGTCGCCCGGGGCGTAGTCGTCCTGGGTGGCCATCCAGCTCTCCAGGTCGTTCAGCAGCCGCCGGGCCTGGTTCTCCTCGGTGTCCAGGCCCGTCAGGCGCAGCAGTTGGCGCTGGTGGTGACCGGCGTCCACGACCTTCGGCACGAACGTGACCGAGTCGCCGTTCGGGGCGTGCTCGATCTGCATCTCGGCCACGTCGAAGCCGAGGTCGTTGAGCCGTCGGATCCGGCGCTCGATGAAGTGGTACTTGCCCGCCGGGTAGACGGAGCTGCGGGTGAGCTCCTCCCACAGGCTGCCGTAGCGGGAGCAGATCTCCATGCCGAACTCGATCGGGTCCACCGAGGGGTGCAGGGCCCCGGAGGCCTCCAGGTCGAGCAGTTCGCCGCTGATGTTCACGCGGGCGAGTTCGAGGTCGTAGTCCCGCTGCCCGGGGCTCAGCTGCGGATGCAGGTCACCGGTCTCGGCGTCCACCAGGTAGGCGGCGTAGGCGCCCGCGTCGCGCCGGAACAGGGTGTTCGACAGGGAGCAGTCGCCCCAGGCGAATCCGGCCAGGTGCAGCCGGACCAGGAGGACCGCCAGCGCGTCCATCAGGCGGTGCATGGTGGCGGGCCGCATGGTCGTCTCGAACATCGAGCGGTACGGCATCGAGCCGCCCAGGTGCCGGGTGACCAGCACCGACTCCAGCGGGCTCTCCTCGGCGTCGGTGCGCCCGGTGACCACGGCCAGCGGGTCCACGGCCGGGATGCCGAGCCGGTCCAGGTCGCGCAGCAGCTCGTACTCGCGCAGCGCCGGGCGCTCGGCCAGCTCCTTGACGGCGATCACCTCGTCGCCGGCGCGCGCGTAGCGCACCACGTGCCGGGATATACCGCGCGGCAGCGGGACCAGGACCTCCTCCGGCCACTCCTCCAGCGGCAGGTGCCACGGCAGTTCGAGCAGGAGCGCGGGGTGCTCCGGGTTCGTCGCGCTGATCTGCAGAGCCATGGTGCCGTGTCCTTGTCCGCCCGGTGATCGTCACCTCACCTTAGAGCGCGCGGTCCCTGGCCTGAAGCGCCGATTCACGGACCGGACCGCGGTGGACCGGGCCGTGCCCGGGGAGCAGCACGTCGCCGTCCAGTTCGGCGAGCACGTCCAGGGAGGCCACGGCTCGCGCGCGCTCGTGGTGGAACATGTCCGGCAGCAGCTGGGGCCCCTTGACCCGGGACGTGGGGTGACCGCTGACCAGGGCGTCGCCGGAGATCACCACCCCGCGCTCGGGCAGGTGGAAGGCGCAGTGCCCGTCGGTGTGGCCCGGCGTGGGCACGGGCACCGGGCGGCCGGGCAGGTCCAGGGCGCCCTCGGCCGGGAACGGCTGCGGGGAGGCGACCGGTACATGGGCCGTGCCGCCCACCCGGATCGCGTGCACCGCCCACGGCAGCACTCCGGGCCGCCAGCCGTTCTTCAGGACCGTCCCCACGGACACCTGGTGCAGGAACTCCCGCCGCGCGTGCGGCACTTCGGCCTCGTGCAGATAGACCGGCGTGCCGTAGCCGGAGCGCAGGTACTCGGCGGAGCCCAGGTGGTCGTTGTGGGCGTGCGTGACGAGGACGGCGGTGACCGCCTCCGGTGAACTGCCCACCTCGGTCAGGGAGGCGAGCAGCTGGTCCCGGTCGCCCGGGTAGCCGGTGTCGACGAGCGTGGCGGAGCTTCCCTCGGTCAGGATCACCCAGTTGGTGTTGCTGCCGTGCACCAGATAGGTGCCGTCCGCGACTTGCTGCACGCCCGCGCTCATGATCGCCCCACCCGATGAGTACCTGCCCGACGGCACACAGCAAAGCAGACGCCCGGACGATCCGGAGCGGGGGGTACCGGTCTTCCAGCGGTCAACTTCCCCTGGGCGCAGGCCTTCGGGGCTCCTGGTGGGACGAGGCTGCCTCCGGCACCGTCCGCCGGAGGCAGCCCCCGCGTGCTCCGTGGCGGCCGCCTCTCCGCCTCAGTGCACGCCGTGCGGGCGGAACTGGATGCTGATGCGCGGTCCCGTCGCGCGGCTGGTCTTCGGAATCGAGTGCTCCCAGGTGCGCTGGCAGGAGCCGCCCATGACGATCAGGTCGCCGTGGCCCAGCGGCCGCCGTACCGTCCGCCCACCGCCGCGCGCGGGACGCAGCAGCAGGTCGCGCGGCGCGCCCACGGAGAGGATCGCGACCATGGTGTCGTGGCGCCCGCCCCGCCCGCCCCGGTCGCCGTGCCAGGCGACGCTGTCCCTGCCGTCGCGGTAGTAGCACAGCCCGGCCGTCGTGAACGGCTCGCCGAGTTCGCCGGCGTAGTGCGCGGTGAGCGCCTCCCGCGCCTCCTCCAGCACGGGGTGGGGCAGGGCGTCGTCCCAGCCGTAGAAGGCCAGCAGCCGCGGTACGGCGACGACGTGGTCGTACATCGTGCGGCGCTCCGCTCGCCACGGCACCTCGTCCGCCAGCTGTTCGAACAAGGCGTCGGAGCCGCCCAGCCAGCCGGGCAGCACGTCGATCCAGGCGCCGAAGTCGAGCACGGTACGGCGGATCCCGTCGAGGGGGCCGAGGCGGAGCTCGTCGGTCTGGTCGAAGAGGGAGCCCTGGAGGTGCGCGGTCATACATCCAGCGTACCCCTGATTCGAAAATCTGTTCCATTGGAATGCGGTGGCGTGTTCGAGCTCCTTCGATGCTTCGCCCTTTCGATACACCGCTGTATCGGATACATTCGCGTATCGAACGGAGGGCCGACATGGCGGTGGAGGAGACGACCAGGCGCGTGACCAGGCGCCGGGTCCGCACGCGGGCCAATCTCCTCGACGCGGCCTTCGGCGTCTTCGCCGCCAAGGGCTTCGGGCGGGTGTCGATCGAGGAGGTCTGCGAGGCCGCCGGCTACAGCCGGGGCGCCTTCTACTCGAACTTCGACAGCCTCGACGAGCTCTTCTTCGCCCTGTACCAGCAGCGCGCCGACCTCATCGCGGAGCAGGTCTCCGGGGCCCTCGCCCTCGACGGGCCGGGCCTCGACGTGCCGGCCGCCGTCGACCGGGTCACCGAAGTACTGCTCCTGGACCGGGACTGGCTGCTGGTGAAGACCGACTTCCTGGTCCACGCGGCCCGCTCGCCCGAGGTCGCCCGGACCCTGCTCGAACACCGGGCGCGCCTGCGGCGGGCGATCGCCGACCGGCTGGCCCGCACGCAGGGGTACGCCGAACTGCCCGCCGTGCTGGTCGACGTGGAGGGCGCCGCCCACGCCGTGGTCGCCGCCTACGACGGGGTCACCGTCCAACTGCTGCTGGACCGGGACCTGGAGCGGGCCCGCGGCTGGCTCAGGCAACTGCTCACCGCGCTGCTCACCGACGGCAGCGACACCACCGTATGAGGGAAGGGACGGTCGCCATGGATGCCGACGTCATCGTCGTCGGAGCGGGGCTCGCGGGCCTGGTCGCCGCGCACGAACTCACCAGCCGCGGCAGGAGGGTCGCGCTGGTCGACCAGGAGAACGCCGCCAACCTCGGCGGTCAGGCCTTCTGGTCCTTCGGGGGGCTCTTCCTCGTCGACTCCCCGGAGCAGCGGCGCCTCGGCATCAAGGACTCCTTCGACCTGGCCTGGAGCGACTGGCAGGGCAGCGCCGGGTTCGACCGCGTCGACGACGAGGACTCCTGGGCGGTGCGCTGGGCGCGTGCCTACGTCGAGTTCGCGGCGGGGGAGAAGCGGTCCTGGCTGGAGGGGCACGGCATCAAGTTCCTGCCCACCGTGGGCTGGGCCGAGCGCGGCGACCTCACCGCCCACGGACACGGCAACTCCGTGCCCCGCTTCCACATCGCCTGGGGCACCGGCACCGGTGTCGTCGAGCCCTTCGTCGGGTACGCCAAGCAGGCCGCCCGGGACGGACTGCTGACCTTCTACCACCGCCACCAGGTCGACGAGCTGGTCGTCGAGGAGGGCGTCGCACGGGGCGTGCGCGGCACGGTGCTCGCCGAGGACCACTCGCCGCGCGGGGTCGCCTCCAGCCGTGAGCGCGTCGGCGACTTCGCACTCACCGCCCAGGCCGTCGTCGTCACCACCGGCGGCATCGGCGCCAACCACGACATCGTCCGCCGCTACTGGCCCGAACGGCTCGGCACCCCGCCCGCCGAGATGGTCACCGGCGTCCCGGCCTACGTCGACGGCCGGATGCTCGACATCAGCGCGGACGCCGGTGTCCGGCTGGTCAACCGCGACCGCATGTGGCACTACACCGAGGGCATCCAGAACTGGGACCCCATCTGGCCCGGCCACGGCATCCGCATCCTGCCCGGCCCGTCCTCGATGTGGTTCGACGCCCTGGGCCGCCGGCTGCCCGAGCCGTGTCTGCCCGGCTACGACACCCTCGGCACCCTCAGGCATCTGCGCACCACCGAGGACATCGCGGAGCACGGCCACTCCTGGTTCATCCTCACCCAGAAGATCATCGAGAAGGAGTTCGCGCTCTCGGGCTCCGAGCAGAACCCCGACATCACCGCCAAGGACCGCGCGGGCTTCCTCAAGGAGCGCGTCCTCGGCAAGGGGGCGCCGGGGCCGGTCGACGCGTTCCTGCGCAAGGGCGCGGACTTCGTGACCGCGCCGAACCTCGAGCAGCTCGTCGAGAAGATGAACGGCCTGACGGACAAGGCGCTCCTGGACGCCGCCTCGATCCGCCGCCAGATCGAGGCCCGCGACCTCCAGATCGCCAACTCCTACAGCAAGGACGCCCAGGTGCAGGGCATCCGCAACGCCCGCCGCTACATCGGCGACCGCCTCGGCCGGGTCGCCACCCCGCACCGCATCCTCGACCCCGCCGCGGGCCCCCTGATCGGCGTCAAGCTGCACATCCTGACCCGCAAGACCCTCGGCGGCATCCAGACCGACCTCGACTCCCGCGCCCTGGGCACCGACGGCAAGCCCCTGGAGGGCCTGTACGCGGCAGGCGAGGTCGCCGGCTTCGGCGGCGGCGGAGTCCACGGCTACAACGCCCTGGAGGGCACCTTCCTCGGCGGCTGCCTCTTCTCCGGCCGAGCGGCAGGCCGGGCGGCGGCGAAGCAGGTCGGCTAGCGCCGAGGCAGCGAGCCTGGGCGCGGCGGTCGAGCGCGGGCGGGCCTCCGGAGTGTCGTGCCCGGGTGCCAGGGGCAAGCGTGAGCGGGCCTCGGGAGTGTCGTGCCCGGGTGCCAGGGGCGAGCGCGAGCGGGCCTTGGAGACAACGCGCCCCGGTGGCGCCGCCGCGCATGGTCGGCGGTCGGTGAGCCGGTTCCGGAACCGCCGACCGGCCGCTGCCCGGGGCCGGTCGCGAGCGCGCCACGGAGACAACGCGCCCCGGGTGCCGGCGCTGCCCGCGGCCGGCGGCTGGGGCCGCCGACCCCGGAAACCGGTGCACCGCGCGCAGCCGAGAAGGAGAGCCGGGACCCGTGCGGTGCAGGTCCGTGGGACGGCCTCGCCGCAGGTCCCGGCTAGGACTCCAACAGCCCTGCCAGCACCGTGGCGTGGCTCTGCTCCGGTGTCTTCGACGCGGTCAGCAGGGTGACATCGCCCTCGCGGGCCAACTCCCGGACCCGGTCGAGGAGCTCGACCGCCTCGGGAGCGGTCAGCTCCGCCTCGTACCGCTCGGCGAACTCCTCGTAGGAGCCCTCGCCCGTGTGGTACCAGCGGCGCAGCTCGGTCGACGGGGTGAGCGCCTTCGGCCACTCGTCCACGCGGGCCGCGTCCTTCGACAGCCCACGCGGCCACAGGCGGTCGACCAGGACGCGTACACCGTCCGCGGGCTCTGGCGGGTCGTAGACGCGGCGGACGCGGACGCTCACGGGAGGCCTCTCGACGAAGGGGCGGGTGTGCCGGGAGAGTACTGCGCCGACGGGTGCGACTTGACCTGATCATGGGTGAGTCGCGCAGGTGACGGCCTTTAGTGTGAGGCGACCACCCGCCCCCCATCCGTAGGAGCGCACGTGCCGAAGGCCGCCAGACGCACCTTCGTCCTCGTCACCACCCCCGTCGCCCTCGTGGCCCTGCTGGGCGCCGCGGCACCCCCGTCGACGGGATCCAAGGGAGTGGGCGACCCCTACTTCCCGCTCGCCGGCAACGGCGGATACCACGTCGAGCACTACGACCTGACACTCGGTTACGACCCCGGAAGCCGCCATCTCGACGGCAAGGCGGTCCTCACCGCCCGCGCCACCCAGCGCCTGACCCGCTTCGACCTCGACTTCAAGGGACTGACCGTCACCGGCCTGACGGTCGATCACACCAAGGCCCGCTTCCGCCGCGACGGACAGGAACTCGTCGTCACCCCCGAGCACGCCCTGCGCAAGGGGGAGCGCTTCACCGTCACGGTGACCTACAAGGGCAAGCCCGCCCCCGTCACCGACCCGGACGGCTCGCTCGACGGCTGGATCCCCACCGACGACGGCGCCTTCGTCGCCGGTGAGCCGCAGGGCGCGATGACCTGGTTCCCGGCGAACAACCACCCCAAGGACAAGTCGTCGTACGACTTCACCCTCACCGTCCCTCAGGGACGCACCGCGGTCGCCAACGGCGTCCTGCGCTCCCAGCGGACCGCGCACGGGAAGACCACGTTCCGCTGGCGGCAGAGCGAGCCCATGGCGGCCTATCTGGCCACCGCGACCGTCGGGAAGTTCAAGGTGGAGCAGTTCACCACCCGCACCGGCATCCGCGTCTACAACGCCGTCGACGCGCGCGAGGCCGCCGCCGCGGCCCCCGTCCTCAAGAAGCTGCCCTCCGTCCTGGAATGGGAGAGCAAGCTCTTCGGGCGCTACCCGTTCCGTGCCGCCGGCTCGATCGTGGACCACGCCCCGAACGTCGGCTACGCGCTGGAGACCCAGTCCCGTCCCGTCTACGACAGCGCGCCCGACCTGAGCACCCTCGTCCACGAGAACGCCCACCAGTGGTTCGGCGACTCCGTCTCGCTGACCTCCTGGAAGGACATCTGGCTCAACGAGGGCTTCGCGACCTACGCGGAATGGCTCTACGCCGAGCAGCACGGCGGCGACAGCGCGCAGAAGGCCTTCGACGACCTGTACGCGAAGCCCGCGAGCGACGAGCTGTGGGAGTTCCCGCCCGGCGATCCCGGCAGCGGTGCCAACATCTTCGGCACGCCCGTCTACGCCCGCGGCGCCATGACCCTGCACGTGCTGCGCACGACCGTCGGCGACCGGGCGTTCTTCGGGATCCTGCGTGCCTGGGCGGGCGGACACCGTGACGGCCACGGGACCACCGCGCAGTTCGAGCGACTGGCGGAGCGGGTCTCGGGGAAGAAGCTGGACGGACTGTTCCACACCTGGCTCTACTCGCCGGGCAAGCCGAACCGGCCCTAGAACCTGACGAGTTCCTCACAACTGTCGGTCAGAGTCATTCCATGATCACACGCAGAACCCACATGGCCCTGCTCGCCGCGTCCCTGCTCCTGACGGGATGCGGCGGCGGTGCCGTGGCCAGTACCCAGGGCGCACCCGCGCCCGCACGCGAGACTCCGGAGCCGGAGACCACTCCCTCTCCGGAGATCTCGATCGAGGTCGCTCCGCAGCAGATACCCGGCCTCGGCCCGAAGACCTGGGCGAAGGTACCGGCCGACGCCCGCCAGGCCGTCGTGGTCACCGGCCGCGGCCGCGACTCCTCGGACTCGACCGTCGTCCTGTACCAGCGCACCGAGGCCGGCTGGCGGGCCGGCGAGAGCTGGCCGGCGCACAACGCCCTCAAGGGCTGGACCGACCACCACCTGGCGGGCGACCTGCGCTCGCCGATCGGCGTCCACACCCTCACGGACGCCGGAGGGCTGCTGAAGAACCCCGGCACGAAACTGCCGTACGACCGCTCCACCGGCTTCACCGCATACGGCACGGGCTTCGAGGGCGAGCCGCTGGCCGGGTCCTTCGACTACGTCATCGCCATCGACTACAACCGGCGGCCCGGCACCTCGCCCCTGGACTGGACCCGCCCGATGGGCGCGGGCCGCGGCGGCGGCATCTGGCTCCACGTCGACCACGGCGGGCCCACCCACGGCTGTGTGAGCATCGCCGAGGAGCACATGAAGGAGCTGCTCCTCGCCCTGGACCCGGACCTGCACCCCGTGGTCGTCATGGGCGACCGCACCTCCCTGGCCCGCTGAGCGCCTAGGATCCGCCGAGTGTGCGCACATGTGCTGGTCGCCGAGGACGACGAGATGCAGGCCGAGCTCATACGGCGGTCCCTGCTCGCGGAGGGCCACACCGCCACCGTGGTCCACGACGGGCGGGCCGCCCTGGACGCGGCCCGGCGGATCGCCCCCGACCTCGTCGTCCTGGACCTGATGCTGCCGGTGATCGACGGCTTCGGGGTGTGCCGGGTGCTGCGCCGGGACGCCGACGTCCCGGTCGTGATGCTCACCGCCCGGTCCGACGAGGACGACGTTCTTATGGGCCTGGAACTGGGCGCCGACGACTACATCACCAAGCCGTACAGCCCGCGTGAGCTGATGGCCCGTATCCGCACCGTCCTCAGACGCAGCGGCCGGGGCGCCGACGCCGAGCGCCGCGAGGACCCGGTGGTCCGCTCCGGAGACCTCGCCGTCGATCCGGTGCGGCACGAAGTGCGCTGCGACGAGGCGCCGGTGGAGTGCACGCCGGCCGAGTTCGAGATCCTGCTCGCCATGGTCGCCGAGCCCGAACGGGTCTTTACGCGGCGGCAGTTGCTGGAGGTGACCCGGGGCACCGACCGGGCCTCCACCGAACGGGCCGTGGACGTGCACATCATGAACCTGCGCCGCAAGATCGAGGCCGATCCGCGCCGCCCGGCCCGGCTCCTGACCGTGTTCGGCGTCGGCTACAAACTGAGCGGCGGCCGCGGGTGACCCCCCGGCCGTCGAGCGCCCGGATACCGCTGCACAAGCGGCTGCTGGTCCGGCTGCTGATCACGTCCGGGCTCATCGCGGTGTGCTCGGTGGCCGCGACGGCCTGGCTGGCCGTGGCCACCACCACCCAGGCCCTGCGCGAGGAACAGGGGCAGGCACTCGCCGACGACATGGAGGTCCTCGCCGAGCTCAGCGGGTACGCGGCGACCCATCCCGACTGGACGGGCGTGGCCGCCACCGTGCGGAGGCTGTCCGACAAGACCGGCCGGCGCATCGCCCTGACCGCCTCGGACCGCCGGGTCATCGCCGACTCCGCGCCGACGCGCACCCCGCTGCCCCCGAGCGCGGCCGCCGCGATCGATCCCCTGCACACCGACACCTACAGCGAGCGCGGCGCCCAGATCACCGGTATCGACCCCCGCGCGGTGGGTCCGTACCGGCTCACGCAGGGGGAACGCGTCACGGTCGACGCGCTGGCCCGCAAACGACAGCTCTGTTTCTCCCAGTTCGGTGTCAAGACCGACCTGAGCCGCACACCGAGCGGGCGGATGGTCCTCACCGACCCGGACAGCGGTACCGCACCCGACTACGTCCCGGACGCCTGCGCCGACGGCCGGCTCAACACCCCCACCCTGACGGAGCAGAAAGCGATCAAGACGGCTCGGGAGCTGGCCCGGGACTGTCTGATCAAGAAGGGGCTGAGCATCGAGTACGCAGGGCTGTTGGGGAGCGGACCGGGTGCGGTGGACGTGCGCTCGCCCCTGAGCGGCAAGCTCGGCGACAAGGAGGCGCGCCTGGCGCAGCCCTGTTTCGACGACGCCCTGCGCACCCAGCTCGACCCCTATGTGGCACCCCCGGCCGAACTCTTCCTCGGCACCGGGGACACCCCCGCCGTGCTCTTCGACATGTCCCCGGGCAACAAGGCCAAGGTCGTCGGCACCGCCGCACTGGTCTTCGCCGTCACGGTCGCCGCGACCGCCCTGGTCGCCGGCCGGCTCGTGCGGCCGCTGCGCGCGCTCACCGCGGCGGCCCAGCAACCGCCCGAACTCCATGTCCGGGTGCCCGTCACCACCCGGGACGAGACCGGCATCCTCGCCGCCGCCTTCAACGACCTGACCGAACGCCGGGAGCGACTGGAGGCCCAGCGCAAGGCGATGGTCAGCGACATCGCCCACGAACTGCGCAGCCCGCTCACCAACATCCGCGGCTGGCTGGAGGTCACCCGGGACGGTGTCGTCGATCCCGACCCCGCCCTGCTCGCCTCCCTGCACGAGGAGTCCCTCGTCCTCCAGCGGGTCATCGACGACCTCCAGGACCTCGCGGCCGCCGACGCCGGCACCCTGCGGCTGCACCGCGAGCCCGTGCGCTGCGACGAGCTGCTCCAGCAGGTGGCGGCGGCCTACCGGGTCGCGGCCCCGGCACGGTTGTCCACCCGGTCGCAGGACGGGCTGTGGCTGGACGCCGACCCCGTCCGCATGCGGCAGGCGCTCGGCAACCTGGTCTCCAACGCGCTGCGGCACACCCCGCCCGACGGCACGGTCACCCTCTCCGCGCGCCGGGACGGCGACGACGTCGTCCTGGAGGTCGCCGACACCGGCACCGGCATCGCGCCCGAGGACCTGCCGCACGTCTTCGACCGGTTCTGGCGCGCGGAGAAGTCCCGCAGCCGCCGTACCGGAGGCTCGGGGCTCGGCCTGCCCATCGTCCGCCACCTCGTGGCCGCCCACGGCGGGACGGTCGACGCGGCCAGCGAACCCGGGACGGGCAGCGTCTTCACCCTGCGGCTGCCCGGGGCGCCGACCCCGTAGTGGGGCGGCAGGTTCCCTCCGTGGCCGGCGGGTACCCCGTAAGCCCGCGGCGGGAGAGGGAGGTCATGAGATGGGTGTGTGGGACGGGCTGCCGGTGGTGCGGACGCTGGCCGAGCTCGCGGACCTGACCGAGCGGCACGAGCGGCTGTACGTCCGCTGGTCGCGCGGCCCCGAGGTCGACCTGGCCCGCTCGTCCAGCACCGACGACCTCACCGGTGTGGCCCTGCCAGGCCTCTCGGCCAATCCTCTCGACATGGAGGAGTGGTGGCAGGGCCGGCCGGTACGGCTGTGGGTGGCCCGGCGGCTGTACGACTACTCCCATCTGCCGCACGACAAGGGCCCCGGGGTACGTCCCTGGGTGCTCCAGGGGCGTGAGCGGGGCCGGGGGCCGGACAACGAGCCGCTCGTCGCGGAGGTGCGGCCGATGTGCTGGATCGACCCCCGGGTCATCGAGGAGGCGCGGGACGCGGTGGACGGCCAGGAGACCACCTGGGGCCCACTGCGCCGGACGGGCCACTGAACGGGCCCGGTGCACCGGCCGCATGCGCCGGTGCCCGGGCCCGCCGACGGATCGCTCCGTCAGCCGGACCTTCTCCGCGCGGCACTCGCGCGCCGCGCCATCGCGCGGCGTTCGGTCTCGCTGGTGCCGCCCCAGACGCCGATGCCCTGTCCCGTGTCCAGGGCCCACTCGAGACACTGCTCCTGGACGGGGCAGCGCCGGCACACGGCCTTGGCCTGCTCCGTCTGCGTGGCAGCGGGACCCGTGGTGCCGATCGGGAAGAAGAGGTCGGGGTCCTCATGGCGGCACGCGGCATGGGTTCGCCAGTTGTCCATCAATGTCACCTGCGATCGAAGTCGTACGTGCCCTCGTGCATGCCTTACTCGCTTTCGGGTCACCTGTCGATGCGCCGTGAAACAACCGGGTCCCGTGGGACATCCCGGTCACTGCTCGCGCAGGCCCCACGGGGAGCCGTACGCGGTCAGCAACTCCAGGAAGGGCGCGGCCGGGAAGGCCTCCGGGCCCAGGACGCCGGTACCGGACCAGGCGCCCGCGGCGAGGAGTTCGAGGGCGACGACCGGGTTCACGGCCGTCTGCCACACCACGGCCTGACAGCCGTACTCCGCCATGGACCACTGGTTGTCGACCACGTGGTAGAGGTACACCTCGCGCGCCGAACCGTCCTTGACGCCCTTCACCCACGTCCCCGCGCAGGTCTTGCCGTGCATCCGCTCGCCCAGCGTCGCCGGGTCGGGCAGGCACGCGGCCACGACGTCCCGGGGCGAGACCGCGACCGGACCGGCGGCGCTCGGCACGGTCACCGGCTCGGTGCGGTCCAGCCCCAGCAGGTGCAGCGTCTTGAGCGTCTCGACGAACTCGCGGCCCAGGCCGTACTTGAAGGTCACCCGGCGCGCGCCGACCCAGCGCGGGACGAGCAGCACCTCCTCGTGCTCGACGTTGACGCACTCGACCGGGCCGATGCCCTCGGGGAAGTCGAAGACCTCGGGCTCGCTGAAGGGTTCCGTGGTGAACCAGCCGCGGTCGGCCTCGTAGACCACCGGCGGGTTCAGGCACTCCTCGATGGTGGTCCAGATGCTGAAGGAGGGCGCGAAGTCGTAGCCGTCGACGGTGAGGTTCGCGCCGTCGCGGACGCCGATCTCCTCGATCTCGTCGAACAGCTCGTCGGCCGCGTACCGGGCGAAGACGTCGGACAGGCCCGGCTCCACCCCCATGCCGACGAGGGCCAGGGCGCCCGCCTTCTCCCACTCCTCGGCCTGCGCGAACTGCTCGTCACCGAGCCTGACCCCGCACTCCTCGTAGGGGCGCGAGGGGTGCGGTCGGGACAGGGACATCGCCATGTCGACATAGGTGGCCCCGGCGGCGCGGGCCGCCCGGAACAGGGGCATGACGAACCGGGGGTCGGTGGCGTTGAGCAGGACGTCACAGGCGTGCCGCTCCAGCAGGGCGGTCACGGCCGACTCGTCGCTCGCGTCCACGCGCTCGGCGGTGAACCGGCCGGCCCGGTCGCCGAGCGCGGCCACGGCGGCCTCGGCGCGTGCCGGGTCGTAGTCGGCGACGACCATGGCGTCGAAGAAGGGCCGGCGGGCGGCGATCCGGGTGATGGCGGTGCCGACGCCTCCGGCGCCCACGAGCAGGACACGCATGACAAACACTCCCTTTACGGGTCGAAGGTCGCAGATGTGTGGGGCCCTGGCGCAGATACAACGCCTTGCGCTCGTTTAAGGTCAATGGCGTTGGCATAAGGAGGGAGGGTCGCATGCCCAAGCCCGTCGTCCCCGAGGAGAAACGCCGTCGGCGCCGGCCCACCAGGAGTGGCACCGTGCTGTCGGAGGAGCTGATCGTCGAGACGGCCCTGCGCATGCTCCGCGAACACGGCAGCGGCGGCCTCACCGCCCGCCGCCTGGGCCTCGCCCTGGACGCCGATCCGAGCACGCTCTACCGCTACTTCCGCGGCATGGACGACCTGACGCTGGCCATCGGGGACGCGCTGATCGGGCAGGCGCTGCAGGGCTGGGAGCCGGCGGGGGAGTGGCGGCGGGATCTGCGTGACGTGGGCCTGCGCATCCATGCCGCGTACCTCGCCCACCCCCAGGCCGCCGTACTGACGACCAGCAGGGTCACCGGCCGGGCCAACGAACTCGCCGCGGACGAGGCGGTCCTCGGCATCCTGCGCACCGCGGGCTTCCCGCTCCCCGACACGGTCCGGATCTACCACGCCTTCATCGACCAGACACTGGCCTTCGCGGCCCTGGACGCGGCGTCCCTGGCGCTGCCGAGCGCCGCGCTGGACGAGGACGAGGCCAGGTGGCGGTCGACCTATGCGCGGCTGCCCGCCGACAGGTATCCGAGGATCGCCGAGGCGGCACCCCTCCTGGCGCAGCGCATGATCACCAGCGCCTATCCCACCGCCCTGGAGATGTTCCTGGACAGTGTGGAGAGACGGTTGGACAGCGCCCCGTAAGGGTCGCGGCGAACCGCGCGACCGGCCACAACGGGCCCCAGTCGCCCGACGGCAGGTCATCGGAGCGACTCCGAAGCCGCGGCGGCCACCGCCGAGGCCACCGTGGCCAGCGCGGGCGAGTCCAGCTTCCACTGCTGCCAGTACAGCGGCACGTCCACCGGCCGGTCCGGCGCCAGCCCGACCAGCCGCCCGTCCCGCAGCAGCGCGTCCGCCTGCACCTCCGGCACCATCCCCCACCCCAGCCCCAGCGCGACCGCCTCCACGAACCCCTCCGACGTGGGCACCGCATGCCGCACCCGGCTCGCCCCACCGCACCCGAGGCCGCGCAGAAACCCGTCCTGGATGTCGTCACTGCGGTCGAACGTCACCACCGGCGCCTGCGCGAGCACGTCCCGCAGCGTTCCCCCGAGATGCCGCGAGGCGAACTCCGGACTCGCCGCTGCGAGGTAGCGCATCCGCCCCAACTGCCGTACGGAACACCCCGCCACGGCCTCCGCCGAGGACGTCACCGCCGCCATCACCACCCCCTCCCGCAGCAGCTCCGCCGTCCGCTTCTCGTCCTCGCGGCGCAGCTCGAAACAGAGCCGCTCCCGCTCGGGGACCCGCGTCAGCGCCGACAGGAACCAGGTCGCCAGCGAGTCCGCGTTCACCGCGACCGAGACCCGGGTGATCTCCCCCTCGCCCGGCATCCCCAGCTCGGCGAGCGCGTCCCGCTCAAGGCGGGCCAGCTGCCGCCCGAACCGCACCACGACCTCACCCGACTCGGTCACCCGCACCGGCTTGGTGCGCACCAGCAGCACCCGCCCGGTGCGCTGCTCCAACGCCTTGACCCGCTGGCTCACCGCCGACGGCGTCACATGCAGCGCCGCCGCAGCGGCGTCGAACGTGCCCTCGTCGACCACCGCGAGCAGAGTCCGGACCTGATCCAGGGGAAGTTCGGTCATCATCACGACAACTAATGATACGTAAGAATCTTTAGCTGTACCTGCGGTGATCGTCTCCGTACCGTCGAAGCCATGTCAGCCTCACTGTCCGCCGCCGCCGCAGGGTTCGGCACCGGCCTCTCGCTCATCGTCGCCATCGGCGCCCAGAACGCCTTCGTCCTGCGCCAGGGGATCCGCCGTGACGCGGTCCTGGCCGTCGTCGGCATCTGCGCCCTCTCCGACGCCGTGCTCATCGCCCTCGGCGTCGGCGGAGTCGGTGCCGTGGTGGTCGCCTGGCCGGGCGCGCTGACCCTGGTCGGCTGGATCGGCGGCGGCTTCCTGCTCTGCTACGGCGCCCTCGCCGCCCGCAGGGTCCTGCGGCCGGCCGGGTCCGGGCTGCGGACGGAGGGCGAGGCGACGGGCTCCCGCCGGCGCGCGGTGCTCACCTGCCTGGCGATGACCTGGCTCAACCCGCACGTCTACCTCGACACCGTGTTCCTGCTCGGCTCGGTCGCCGCCGACCGCGGCCCGCTGCGCTGGACCTTCGGGCTGGGCGCGATGCTCGCGAGCCTGTGCTGGTTCGCCGCGCTCGGCTTCGGGGCCCGGCTGCTCAGCCGCTTCCTGGCCAGGCCGGCCGCCTGGCGGGTCCTCGACGGACTGGTCGCCGCGACGATGGTCGCCCTCGGCGCCACGCTGGTGGCCGGAGCGTGAAGTCCGCGCGTCTGCGTCCCACAAGCTGAGACATCCCGTCCCGAACTCCTGGACGGTGCTGCCATAGTGAACCCTGGCCCCGATAGATGTAACGAGCAACCAGGAAGCGCGTGGACACCGGCGAGAGCAGCACCGAACCCCAGACCCCGCCCGCGGACGAGGCGCCGGCGCCCCGGCGCGGCTGGCGCCGCTGGGCCATGGACACCCGACCGCTGGGCATCCCGGCCTACCGCCGCCTGTGGAGCTCGACGATCGTCACGGCCGTCGGCAGCCAGCTCACCGCCGTCGCGGTGCCCAAGCAGATCTACGACATCACCGGCTCCTCGGCCTGGGTCGGCGCCGCGAGCATGGCCGGGCTGCTGCCGCTGATCGTGTTCGCGCTGTGGGGCGGCGCCGTGGCGGACACCATGGACCGCCGCAAGCTGCTCCTGATCACCAACAGCGGTATCGCCGTCACCTCGGTCCTGTTCTGGCTCCAGGCCGTCACCGGACTCGACTCGGTGGCCGCCCTGATGGTCCTGCTCGCGCTCCAGCAGGCCTTCTGGGGCCTCAACTCCCCTGCCCGCAACGCCTCCATCGCCCGTCTGGTGCCCGCGGACCAGCTGCCCGCGGCCAACGCCCTCGGCTCCACCGTCATGCAGACCGGCCAGGTCATGGGACCGCTGCTCGCGGGGGTGCTGATCCCGGTGATCGGTCTGCCGGAGCTGTACCTCCTCGACGCCCTGGCCCTGTGCGTGACGGTGTGGGCGGTGTACCGACTGCCCTCCCTGCCACCGCTCGCGACCGCGGTGGCGCGCCGGGCCGGCGTGCGCGAGATCGCCGAGGGCTTCCGGTACATCTCCGCGCACAAGGTGCTGCTGCTGTCCTTCCTCGCCGACATCATCGCCATGGTCTTCGGCATGCCCCGGGCGCTGTTCCCGCAGCTCGCCTCCGAGACCTACGCCCCCTACGGGGAGGGGCTCGCGCTCGGCCTGCTGTTCGCCGCGATCCCGATCGGCGCGGTGGTGGGCGGGCTGTTCTCCGGCACGTTCTCCCGGGCCCGGCGGCACGGCTGGATGGTCATCGGGGCGGTCGTCGCCTGGGGTGCGGCCATCACCGGGTTCGGGCTGAGCGGCAGTCTGTGGCTCGCCGTGGTGTTCCTGGCCGCGGCCGGCGTCGCCGACATGGTCTCGATGGTCTTCCGCGGGGCGATCCTGCTCTCCGCCGCCACCGACGAGATGCGCGGGCGGATGCAGGGCGTCTTCACCGTCGTCGTCGCGGGCGGCCCCCGCCTCGCCGACGTCCTGCACGGCACCGCGGGTTCGGCCTTCGGCGCGCGCACCGCGGTCGTCGGCGGTGGCCTGCTGGTCGTCGTCGTCATGCTGGGCCTCGCCTTCGCGATGCCGGCGCTGCGCCGCTACCGGATCTGAGGCCTACAGCGCACTCCTGCGGTGCGAGCCGTACTGCTCCATGAGCTTGCCGCGCGTCGTCTCCAGCCGGTGGGCGAGGATCTCCGCCACCGTGCGCACCAGGATCATCCCGAGCTGCCGGTCCTCCTCGCACAGCCGCAGCACCGCCGCCGCGTCGAACTCGTAGGCCCGCACCGGGCTGAAGGCCTCCGCGCCGAAGTCCCACTGGTACGGCGGGAACAGCCAGGACCAGCCGAGCAGGTCGCCCGAGCCGAGCCCGGCCACGGTGACCCGGTGGTGGGCGGTCACGTCCTGGGTCAGCGAGACCGCCCCGGAGCGGATGACCCAGAAGCGGTCGGCCGTCCCGCCCGCCTCGAAGATGCGGTGGTCCTCGGGGAAGGAGACCTCCTTGGCGAGCGTCATCAGGCTCTGGCGCTGCGGCTGCGGCAGGGCGGTCAGCAGTTTCGTCGCTTTGGTCATGACGCGGGGCTCCTCGCCGGCGAGGGATTCCGGTGTTGTGCCTATGCCCATTTCAGCCGCTGCCACCGTCCGGGGCACCTCGGCGGAGGGGAGGATCTGCCCACGGCATGGAAAAGCCCTGGCTGGACGGGGGAGGCCAGCCAGGGCAGTCAGAGGTGGTGCGGAGGAGGGTGTCGACCCCGTCACCACGTATGGATGAACCGTAAACCATCCATGGCGATTTCGCGCAATCGAATCCGGGTCGGGTGACCGGTTTCACTCGGAGTCGGCGTTTACCACCCTGATCGTCTCCAACTCGGCGTCGGCGGGATCGGGAAGGTTCATGCCCGCGGCCAGCCCGGTCCGCAGATACTCCAGCACCGGTTCGGTCAGCCGCTCACCGGGCAGCACGGCCGGGATCCCCGGCGGATAGGGCGTGATCATCTCCGCCGCGATCCGTCCCGCGGCCTCGCCGACCGGAACGTTCTCGGCCGGCCCGAAGAACGCGTCCCGGGGCAGCCGCACCTGCTCCATCCGCAGCTCGGACGGCTCCGGAACCGCCACCCGCGGGGCCGGACCCAGCTCCGGCGCGGCCCGGGCGAGATCCCTCAGCGCGTCGAGCAGCTGCCCGGTGGTCTCCTCGTCGTCGCCATGGGTGATCTGCATGCCGATGCGCCGGTGGTCGGTGAGATGGGCGTCGATGCTCCGGTGCTCGCGCAACCAGTCCGCCGCCTGGTACCCGGTGATGCCGAGCCCCGTGATGTCGATGACGCAGGGCAGCGGATCGAAGTCGTCGGCGAGGCCGGGCCCGCAGAAGTCGTCCCGGTCGTGGACGTGCATCCCCTCGATGTCCTCGATCGCCGGCCGGACCCGGGCCGCGAGATCCAGCGCCCCGCCCATCAACTCCTTGCCGTGCAGCGCCATCTGCCGGCGCCAGCCGTCGATACCGGCGTACAGCAGCACCGAGGGACTGGTGGAACCCAGCAGATCGGCGCGCATCTTCAGCAGGTCCGGCGGGACAAGAGAGCCCTGGAGGTGGAACACGGACCCCTGCTCCAGACCGCTGCCCATCTTGTGGATGCTGGTCACGCAGATGTCGGCGCCCGCGTCCATGGCCCAGGACGGCAGATCGGGGTGGAAGGGCAGATGCGCGCCCCAGGCCTCGTCCACGATCAGCGGCACCGAGCGGCGGTGGCACACCTCGGCGATGTCCTCCAGCGCCGCGCAGCCGCCGTACGGCGTCGGACTGACGACCAGGGCGCCCTTCGCGTCCGGGTGGGCCTCGAAGGCCCGCTCGAAGTCGGCGGCGGACGGCGGGTGCGCGAGATGGCGCTCGGCGTCCCATCGCGGGTCCACCCACACCGGCTCGATCCCGGACAGGATCAGCCCCGACACCACCGACTTGTGGGCGTCCCGGCCGATCAGCAGCTTCTCGTGCGGGCCCGCGACGGCCAGCATGGCCGCCTTCACGGAGAGGGAACTCCCGCAGGTGGTGAAGAAAGTGTGCTCCGCGCGCACCGCGTCGGCCAGCAACTCCTCGGCCCGCTCCAGCACCCGCCCCCGGGTCAGCCGGTCGTCCAGACCGCCCGAGGCCAGCACATCACCGAGGAAGACCGCGTCACCCAGCACCTCCCGCACCTCGGGGTCGGCCCCACGGGCCTGTTTGTGGCCCGGCGGAGCGAACGACAGCCGGCCCCGGCGGTGGTAGTCCGCCAGGGCTTCCAGAACCGGTGCTCGCGTGTGGTCGACAGTCATGTGGCCCCGGGTGCCCGGACCCTACCCGCGTCAATCAGCCGGTCCCGCACCACCCGCCGGCCCGCGGCTGCCCGGCCTCAGCACCTCGTCCAGCACACGGGTCACGGCCTCGTAGGCCAGCGTGCGTACGGTCGCCTCCCGGGCGGCGTCCGGGTCGGCGGCCCCCAGCTCCTCGCTCCGGGCCCGCCAGGACCGCTCCTCCTCGGCCGCACAGGCCCGGGCCCGCTGGATACGGCGCAGCAGTTCGTCTGAGTCCACGACATCCGTCATGCAGTCCGCGTACCCCCGTCGAGCCGACGAATGACCGGGAGATCCGCCCGGAACAGGGAGGTTTGACCGGACGGGCAGAGGTGAGCCGATTAGGGAGGCCCACGGAGAGCGCGCAGCGTACACCGCGGTTCACCGTGTCCGCGGGCCGGGCCGGGCCGGGCCCGACTCCTGCTTCACCGACCAGACAGCCAGTCGATCCACCGATCAGGAGCCACGTCATGTGCGAGGAGCACAGGACCGACGCCACCCCCGAAACCTCCGTGGCGTACCGTCACGCACCGACACGTACCTACCGGCCCGCCGAGGCGCGCCGGGCCGTCGAGCGGGCCGTGTCCGAGCGGTGCCGCGCCACCCACACCCCCTGCGACGCGCAGGCCCTCTCGGACGCCCTGCTCGTCACCTCGGAACTCACCACCAACGCCATCCTGCACGGCGGCGGCATCACCGACTTCGACGTCACCGTCGAGGGGCGCGGCGTGCGCGTCTCGGTGAGCGACCGCAGCACCGCGCTGCCGGTCGCCAAGGAGCCCGTCGACCGGCAGGGCAGGTGGCGGCCCGGCGGCCACGGCTGGCCCATCGTCTGCCGCCTGGCCCACGACGTCCGCGTCACCGATCTGCCCGCGGGCGGCAAGTGCATCACCGCGATGGTGCCCCTGAGCTGATCCGGCACCGCCGGGACCACTTCGGAAACGGAGTTGGTCCAGCGGTGTTTGGGCCCCATGCAGCAGGGCAGACGCAGTTTCGTGCTTCGGACCGGAGGCGCGCCAGCGGGAGCCGTACGGCTGCTGCGGGCCCCTCTTCGGCGGTCCCGGCGGCGTACCTCCCGCGGTCAGTCCCTGAACCCGTTCTTCAGGAGCGAATCCGCATGCTCACCGACACGTCGACCAGCCGTCCCACCACCCAGGACCGTCCCACCACCTCCGGCAGGCGGCGCCATGACGACGCCCCCGACACCATGGCCCTCTTCGCCCGGCTGGCCGGGCTGGAGGAGGGGCCCGAACGAGACGCCCTGCGCGACGAACTCGTCACCGCCTGGCTGCCCATGGCCCACCGCATCGCGGGCCGGTTCCGCGACCGCGGGGAGTCCCTGGAGGACCTGCGCCAGGTCGCGGCCCTCGGGCTCGTGAAGGCCATCGACCGGTTCGAACCGGAACGCGGTGCCTTCGAGAGCTATGCCGTGCCCACCATCACCGGCGAGGTCAAGCGCCACTTCCGCGACCGGATGTGGGCCCTGAGGGTGCCCCGCCGGGTGCAGGAACTGCGCAACAAGGTGCGGGTGGCCCGACGCGAACTCACCCAGAACCCCGGTTCCCCCGAACCGTCGCCCGCCGACCTCGCCGCCCACACCGGCCTGACCGAGGAAGAGGTCACCACCGGCCTCGAAGCCCTCGAAAGCTTCAGCACCCTGTCCCTGGACGCCGAACTGTCGGCCGGCGACGACGGCTACAGCCTCGCGGACACCCTGGGCGGCCCCGACACGTCGTACGACGTCGTGATCGACCGCGAGTCCGCCAAGGAGGGCCTGCGCAGGCTGCCCGAGCGTGAACGCGCCATTCTCTACATGCGTTTCTTCGAGGACATGACGCAGAGCCGCATCGCCGACCAGCTCGGCATCTCGCAGATGCACGTCTCCCGGCTCATCAGCCGCAGCTGCGCGCGCGTGCGCGACGAGGCGATGGCGGACCGGGCGAGGCGGCATGCCGCCGACGGGCCGGCCGAGGCCTGAGACGACAAGGGGGAGCCAGATGCTGATACCCGACCCCGCGTTCCTGCGGCGGCTCGTCGAGGACTACGAGGCACTGCGGGCCGCGGAGGCCCGTACGGTCTCCGAGCCGAGCCCACGGGCGCGGGACCTCGCCTACACCCTCTGTGTGTCGACCGGCACCCGGGACGTGCGGCTGGCCCTGGAGACCGCCCACCGTCTCCTCGGGGCCGTCCCCGAACGCGCCCGAATGGCCGACTGACCGCAAGCCGCGCGACCGCCCGCCCAGGGCGTCCGGACACCCAGGAGTGGACATGAACACGAGCTCCATGGCACAGACCGGCCGTATCGAGGCCAGGCGGGCGGCCCGCGGCTCCCTGGTGGAATGGGCCGCCCGGGTGGGCTTCACCGCCCGCGGGGTGATCTACCTGCTGGTCGGGGTCCTGGCGCTCCAGATCGCCTTCGGCGACGGCGAGCGCCAGGCCGACCGGGGCGGCGCCCTGGAGACCATTGCCGACAAACCCTTCGGTTCGGTGGTCCTGTGGGCCCTGGGCATCGGGCTGGTCGGCATGGCCCTGTGGCGGCTGTCCGAGGCGCTCTTCGGCGCGGCCGGACCCGACGGCCGCAAGGCCGGCAAACGGCTGCTGTCGGCGGGGCGCTTCCTCTTCTACGCGTTCGTCGCCTACTCCGTGCCGTCCTTCGCCGTCGGCTCCGGCTCCGGCGGCAGCGGATCGAGCGACAAGCAGTCCAAGGACATCACCGCCCGGGCCCTGGAGTGGCCGGCTGGCCAGTGGCTCGTGGGCGCCGCGGGCGTCGGCGTGGCGGTGGCCGGTGTGTGGATCGCCGGACGGGCCCTGCTGCGGTCCTACCACGACAAGCTCAAGCTCTACGAGATGAGCCCGCGCGTCCGCAAGCTGGTCGACGTGACGGGTGTGGGCGGCGGAGTGGCCCGGGGCGTGGTGTTCGCCGCGGCGGGCGCGTTCGCCGTCCGCGCGGCGGTCGACTACGAGCCGAAGAAGGCGAAGGGCCTCGACGACACGCTCCGTTCGTTCGCCGACACCCCGCTCGGGCCCTGGCTGCTGGTCCTGGTCGCGGCCGGACTCGTGCTGTTCGGGGTGTTCTCCTTCGCGATGGCCCGCTGGCGGCGGGTCTGAGCGGCTGCTCGTGGGGAACCCGAGGCGTATGAACGAACCCGAGCTTCCGCCCGACGGTAGGCCCGTGGACGTCTACCTGGACCTTCTGCGCATCCGCATGGCCTCGGAGGACTACGAGCTCCTGCTCAGCGTGGTCCGCCCGGTCCTGCGGGCGATCGACGAACATCAGCTGCCCGCCCTGGACTTCGCCCTGGAGGACAGTCAACAGGACGGGCTGCCCCAGGAGATCCGCGACGAGGCCGCACTGGTCATCGCCACCGCCGTCACCGGGCGCATGGACAACAAGGTGATCGAACTCCACGTCGACGAGAAGACCGACCCGATCCGGGTGGTGACCGACGCGGACACCGCCGACGATCCGGTGCGCCTCGGCGAGATCGCCGACTACATCCGCGAACGCCGGCGGCTCGACGACGAGTTGCGGGGCATCGCCGAGGTGAGCGGTCTGCCCACGGAGCTGTAACGCGGTCTGCCCGCGCAGTCGTGAACGCCGGGCGCCCTCCACCGGCTGCGCCGAACGCCGGGGCGCCCGCTACCTCTTCGGCGCCGAAACCGGCACGTGCAGCGGCCGGGCCAGACCCACCAGGGTCTCGTCCAGCCGCTGCACGTGCCGCAGCACCCGGTCGGTGACCCGGCCGAACCGCGGCGTGCCGGGGACCTCGCTCTCCAGCAGCGACGCGATGCTCGGCCCGGTCTCGACCGCGGCGGTGGAGCGCTCGTCGGCCACATGCGCGGCGATCGCCGCGATGTTGTCCCCGATGCGCCGGCCCGCCCGCCGCAGCCGGGGATCCGCCGCGATCGAGGGGTGGGTGGGCAGCAGTTCGGCCGTCGCCGCCAGCGAGCGCGCGTGGTACGCGCACGTCTCCAGCAGCGCCACCACATAGCGAGCGGTGTCCCGCCGGGCCCGCAGCGGTGTGATCGGATGCGTGAGCGGCTGGGTGGCCGCCCGCAGATCGGCCAGTGCCTGGTCCAGGCCGCGCGCCTGGTCGAGCAGTTCGACCGGGGTGCCGCCGCTGAGCTGGTCCACGGCGGCCTCGGTGACCTCGTCGAGCCGCTCCAGGACGGTGACGAGCAGGTCGTTGGTACGGCGGTCCGTGCGCACCGGCAGGACGAACGCCGCCGCGATCACCCCGCAGGCCGCCCCGAGCGCGGTCTCCTCCACCCGCAGCACCAGCACCGAGAGGCTGTAGGTGTGCAGCAGGGTGTAGAGCAGGCCCAGGGCGGCGGTGACGAAGAACGACATCAGCGTGTAGGAGAGCGGCGCGGTGTAGAACATCGCGAACACCAGCACCAGGACCAGGGCGAACGCGGTCCAGGTGTGCTGCCCGACCGCCCCGGCCAGCACGATCCCGGCCAGCACGCCGAGGACCGTGCCCAGCAGCCGGCGGTAGCCCTTCACCAGGATCTCGCCCGTGGACGCGGTGTTGAGGAAGACGATCCAGCAGGTCAGCACCGCCCAGTACCAGCGGTGGCTGGAGAGGAACTCCCCGCCGACGATGGCGAGCGAGGATCCGACGGCCACCTGCACCGCGGCCCGGGTCGTGGGCCGCTTCAGCCCGGTGAGCTCCTCCTGCGCCTCGCCGTCCGCCTCGTCGGCGTCCAGGACGGCGTCCTCGGCGTCCAGTTCCTCACGCGAGCGTGCCGTCGCGGGGGAGTCGTCCGACTCGTCCTGCGGACCGTCCAGGGCGATCCTCAGCCCCAGCACCGCCCGGGCCGTCTCGCCGATGCCCCGGAAGACGTCCTGCACGGCCGGTGGCGCGGGCGGCAGCCGGTCCTCCTCGCGGTAGCCGAGGAGCCGATTGCGCACCTGGGACAGGGCGGTACCCGACCGGGTGGCCCCCGGCCGCAGCACCAGCAGCCGCAGCGCCTCCAGGTCACGGCGCACCTGCGCCATCGCCTCGTCCCGGCCCGGCATCCGGTCCGCCCGCGGGGCCGGCGCGCCCGGCAGATGCAGGGTCAGGGTGTCCGCCCGCTCGGAACTGCGGGCCGTCAGCACCAACAGGCCGAGCCGCTCGGCGGCGATCTCGGCGTCCGCGATCCGCCGCTGCACCAGCCGTGCCGTGGCCTCGTCGGCGGTCCCCTCCTCCAGCCGCCCCTGGATCATCAGCGCCGTCTCGTGCAGCCGCGCCGTCCCCTCACGTACGGCCTCCAGCGCCTGGTCCATCTCCTCGGGCCCGGCGTCCAGCAGCCCGAGCTGCGCGGACACCAGCTGGGCCAGCCGGGCCCGGAAGGCCTGCCGCAGCCGCTCCAGCAGGCCCGCCGGGGTCTCCGGCACCAGCAGGAACCGCGCCGCCGCACTGCACAGGAAGGCGACGCCGAGGACGCCGTACAGCTCGGGCAGACCGGAGACGGTGGCGCCGATGAACAGGGACACGAAGTAGATCTGGAAGCCGATCAGCCCGAGTGCGGTGCCCCGCTCGCCGAACCGGCGGCCGTAGACGGCACAGAAGATCAGCACCACGAAGAAGAGGTCACCGGCCACCACCCGGGAACCGAGCAACGCCCCGAGCGTCAGGGAGACCAGCGCCACCGGCAGGCCCAGGGCTAGGGTCACCGCCTGCGGGACGCGCTGCTTCTCCCGGACGGCGAAGGTGGCGACCATGGCGGCGATGGCACCGGCCACCAGATGTGGGACGCTCACCCCGAGCAGTCCGAGCACGGCCAGCGTGAGCGCGATCGCCGTGACCGTGCGCAGACCGGCGGCCAGTCGCAGCAGCCCCGGGTCCGACGCGGCGATCCGGTCCCGCAGCCTCGCTGTGTTCACTCCGCCGTACTCGCTCCCGTGTCACGTCATGATCCGTTTCCAGCATGGCACGGCGGAGTGGATCACTTCCCCTTGGCCTCCGCGAGGGTGTGGGCCACCAGCGCGTTGGCGTGTCCGTGACCCAGTCCGTGCTCGGTCTTGAGCCAGCCGACCAGCTCCATGTGCCGGGTCAGCGGCGAGGAGCGGATCAGTTCCTGCCACTCGGCGATCGGGCGGCCGTACTTCTTCTCGATGGAGGGGAAGTAGCTCGCGGGGCCCTTCACGGTCTCTGCCATGGCGGTGTCCTTTCGGCCGGCGTTGTGCTGTCCCCACTGAGACCGCCGACCGGACGGAAACCGATCGGCGGCCCCATGTGAGGTGCGCCACACCTACGGGTCCAGTCGCTTCGTCCCCTCGACGTGCGCCCTGACCTGTTCCGGCGTCAGATACGCGTCGGTGTACTCGAAGTCCTTCAGCTTGGCCGGCTTGCGGGCCTGGAAGCCGGTGCGGACGAAATCGTCGCCGGCGAGGGCGTTCAGCGTCCAGTTCGTCGCCACTCGGACCTTGGCGACGTTGGTGCGCAGCGCCGCCCAGTGGTAGCCGCGGGCGGCGATCTGGGCGGGCAGTCCGCGCAGTTCGATGCCGAGCGGCTTGGAGACGGCGTCCGTGCCGCCGAGGTCGACGACCAGACCGAGGTCCTTGTGGACGTACGGCTTCAGCGCCTGGCCCCGCAGCGTCGCGATCACGTTGTCGGCGACCACCTTGCCCTGCCGCATGGCGTGCTGAGCCGTGGGCGGGCACACCGCGCCGTCGTCGTCCTTCGCCTTGTCGGGCACGGCGGCGGAGTCACCGAGCGCGAAGACGCCGTCCTGGCCGGGCAGCGTCATCTCGGCCGTCACCGCGAGCCGGCCGCGAATCGTTTCCGCGCCGAGCGTGGCGATCAGCGGGCTCGCGACGACCCCGGCGGTCCAGATCAGGGTCCTGGTGGGCACCACCCGGCCGTCGGTGAAGGTGACCTCCTCGGCGCCCGCCTTCTCGACGGACACGCCCAGCGACACGTCGATGCCGCGCCGGCGCAGGATTTCCTGCGCGCTGCGGCCCAGTTTGTCGCCCAGCTCCGGCATCAGCTTCGGGGCGATGTCGATCAGATGCCACTTGATCAGCGCGGGGTCGATGCGCGGGTAGCGCTTGACCGCGGCGTGCGTGAGCTTCTGCAGACAGGCCGCGGTCTCGGTGCCGGCGTACCCGCCGCCCACCACCACGAACTGGAGCCGCGCCGCCCGCTCGGCCGGGTCGTGGCTGGCGTCGGCCAGGTCGAGCTGGGAGATGACGTGGTCGCGGATGTAGGCGGCCTCGGCCAGCGTCTTCATGCCGAAGGCGTGCTCGGTGAGGCCGGGGATGTCGAAGGTCCGGGTGATGCTGCCGGGCGCCAGCACGATGTAGTCGTAGGGCTCGTTGACGATCTCGTCCGTGATGGTGCGGATCACACAGACCTTGGACTTGAGATCCACGCCGATCGCACCGCCCGGGATGATCCGGGTGCGGTACTTCTTGCTGCGGCGCAGGGAGACGGCGATCGACTGCGGCGTCAGCACGCCGGAGGCGACCTGGGGCAGCAGGGGGAGATAGAGCTGGTAGGCGAACGGCGTCACCAGGGTGACGTCCGCCTCGTCCGGCGAGAGTTTGCGTTCCAGCCGGCGCACGCACTCGACACCGGCGAAGCCGGCGCCGACCACCAGGATCCTGGGTCGTGTCACGGTGTTCATCCCTTTCTGCGGCTCCAGGCGGTCTGCCTCGAACGCCCTTCGTCTGCCCATGCGGACGCGACGAATGCGTCGAGGACCACCATGCCCGTCCTGACCTGAAAACGCACCGGGAGAAAGGTGACGGAAGAGCGCGGAGCGGAGGCGGGGAAACCGCTTGTGAGGGCACCGATCGCCGAATGCGCGTGCGGCAGACGGGTAGTTGGTGCAGTGGGACCCGAGCAGCGTGCGGAGGGAAGGAGCAGCGTGACCACCGACAGAATCTGGACGTACGCGCCGGACAGCGGTTACGTCGAGGGACAGGACCTGACGGGCTTCGGCGTCGTCGCGAGCGACGGCACGATCGGGCAGGTGGACCGGCAGGCCGCCCCCGAGGGACTGGCCCACCTCGTCGTGGACACGGGCGTCTGGGTCTTCGGTCGCAGCGTCCTGGTTCCGGTGGGCGTGGTGACCCGCATCGACACCGAGGGCCGCCGGGTCACGGTGGCCTGCACCAGGTCGGAGGTGAAGGCGGCCCCGCGCTTCCGTACCGACAGCGAGACCCGGGACCGCGCCTACCTGTCCGAGGTCGGCGCCTACTTTCTGCGGCTCACGGCCACCGCCTGACCTTCCCTCGGGCACCTCACCACGGCAGGAAGACGTGCACGTCCTTGCCGCGCTCGTCCGGCACCACGCTGACCTGGTCGCACAGGGCGTGGATCAGATGCCAGCCGATGCCGCCGCCACCCGTGCGGGGATTGAAGGAGCGCGGGGCGGGCGGCGTCGGGTTGGTGTCGCGCAGGGTCACGTGCACGCCGTCGAAGGTCCGCCGCATCCGCAGCGCGAACGGCCCGGGCGCGTACTGGACGGCGTTGGCGGCCAGTTCGGTGACGACCAGCAGGATGTCGTCCCAGTGCTCGGGGCTCGCGGGCGGCACGCTCTCGCCGAGGTCGCAGAGGAATTCCTCGGCAGCGAGCCGCGCACCCGTCACACAGTGCGGTTCGCCCGCGAAACGGGTGGTGCGGCTCGGAATCGCCTCGGAAGTCAGTGTCTCTCCCAACGCGGATCGGGCGCCGTGTCGCTCACGCGGCCCAGCGTCTGCGGAGTTGTCGGACATCGGTCATGGTGTCATTGATCCGTGTTCCCGGCGGCGCGCGCCCCAATCGTTTCCACCACCTGGAACGCGCCCCGGCGGCCCCCGGTCAGCGGAACACGTTGTCCGAATCGTCCCAGCTCAGCAAGTCCTCGGTGGCGGTGCGCCGGGCGCCGGCCGAGCGGGCCTGGTACATGGCGTCGATCTCGGCGGCGTACCGGTGCACGATCTCGTCCCGGCGCAGCTTCATGGACGGCGTCAGCAGCCCGTTGGCCAGGTCGAACGGCTCCGACAGCACCCGGAACACCCTGATCGACTCCGAGCGCGAGACGGTGCTGTTGGCGGCGGCCACGGCACGGGCGATCTCCTCGCGCAGGGCGTTCTCCTCCCGCGCCTCCCGCGCCGAGGGGTCCTGCTGGGCGACCATCACTCCGCGCCAGTGGGCTAGGAACACCGGGTCCAGGGTGAGCAGGGCTCCGACACAGGGCCGGTTGTCACCGACGACCACCGCCTGGTGGATCAGCGGATGCATCCGCAGCCGGTGCTCCAGGGCGGCGGGAGCCACGCTCTTGCCGCTGGTGGTGACAAGGATGTCCTTCTTGCGGCCGGTGATCGTCAGATAGCCGTCGGCGTCCAGCCGGCCCAGGTCCCCGGTGGCCAGCCAGCCGCCGTACAGCGCGGCGCGGGTGGCGGCCTCGTCGTTGACGTATCCCTGGAACACCGACGGGCCGCGCACCAGGATCTCCCCGTCGTCCGCCACCCGCAGATCCACGCCCGGCAGCGGCCGGCCCACGGTCCCGGACTTCTCCCGGCCCAGCGGCTGCATGGTGATCCCGCCGCAGGTCTCGGTCAGGCCGTACCCGTCGTGGACGTAGAGACCGATGCCCTCGTAGAACAGGGAGAGCTCACGGTTGAGGGTCGAGCCGCCCGAGGTGCCCCGGCGGGCCCGGCCGCCCAGCGCGGCTCTCAGTCTTCGGTACACCGTCCGCTCGTACAGGGCGTGCTGGAGCCGCAGGTCGAACCCGGGGCCCGGGCCCTCGCCGAGGCGCTGCCGCTCACTGGCCAGGGCGAAGTCGCGGGCGGTCTCGGCGGCCCGCTCGAACAGGGCACCGCGGCCCGACTGCTGCGAGGCGCGCAGGAAGTTCTTGTAGATCTTCTCGAAGACCGAGGGCACCGCGTAGAAGTACGTGGGCCGGAACGACTGCAAGGAGGCCGCCAGCGCCTCCTCGCCCAGGTCGGGCTCGTGGGCCATGAGGAAGCCGCCCCGGATGCACAGGCCCTGGACCATGAGGCCGTAGACGTGCGAGAAGGGCAGGAAGGCGAGCACGGACGGCTGCTCGCCCGGCGCGGCCGTGATCTCCCGCCACCCCTCCAGCAGGGTGTCGCACGGGCTCGCGAGGCCGCGGTGACTGAGCGCGCACCCCATCGGATGCCCGGTGGTGCCGGAGGTGTAGGCGACCACCGCCGTGGAGTCCGGGAGCACGATGCGGCGCAGCGACTCGACCGTGGCGAGCGGGATCACCTCGCCGCGCTCGGCCAGCTCCTCCAGCGCCCCCGCGTCCAGCTGCCACACGTGCCGCAGCCGGGGCAGCGCGGCGCACACCGAGCCGACCGTCATGACCGACTGCTCGTCCTCCACCACCACGGCCACACAGCCGGCGTCCCGCAGGATCCACTCGACCTGGTCGCGCGAGGCCGTCGGGTAGATCGGCACGACCTCGGCGCCGACCGCCCACAGGGCGTAGCTGAGGACCGTCCACTCGTAACGGGTGCGGGCCATGATTGCGACCCGGTGGCCCGGCGAGATCCCGCAGGAGACCAGCCCCTTCGCGAGGTCCACGACCTCGTCCCGCAGCTCCACCGCCGTGACCTCCTGCCAGCCCGCCGAGGATCCCTCGGGGCGGCGGGCGAGCACGGGCAGGGTGGGGTCGAGCTCCGCTCTCTCGAAGACGCTGTCGGCCAGACCGCCGCTGGAGCGCGACAGGGTCCGGGGAGCGAGGGCGAAGTCGCGCATGCGCTGCTCCTGACGTGTACGGGCTGTGACTGCGCCGACGAGCTCGGTCATCCGCGGTGCTCGAATCTAGCCCAGGAGGCAGCAGGGGGTGCCGGTATTGCGGAAGTAGGCGGTCACCTGTGATCTCGTCGAGATCGGGGGACTCGGACCCCATGAGTTACACGAATCCCGACCCCGAACCCGAGCGCACCACCGGCCTGGAGCCGGGCGGCGGCGTACCCCCGGGGGAGACCCCGCCAGCGGAGAGCAGCCTGCCCGAGGCCGGTCCCCGGGAGACGCACAACCCGACCAAGGGCTGGGCCAAGGGCCCGCTGACCCTGATCCTCCTGCTGGTGGTCGTCGTCGCCGCGTTCTTCCTGGTGTACGCCATCATGCTGGCCCTGTGACCCCTACGTCCGGGTGACCCTACGTCTGGGTCAGACGCACGCACTCGGTGACCACGTCCCGCAGGCTGCCGGTGCGCTCCAGCAGCTCGCGCTGCACCCGGGCGCCGTTGCCGTGCCGCAGCAGCTCCTCGGAGTACTCGCGGGCCCACTCCAGGTCGCCGCTGTCGGCGAGCGCCTCCTCGACGTGCTCCAGCAGGGCCCGCACCACGGTGTCGGTGGGCATCCGGTGCATCGTCGCCGGGTGCAGCAGCTCCCCGGACAGCCCGGAGCGCGCCGCCTGCCAGGCGGCGAGCCGCAGCAGGCTCACGCTGTGCGTCACCGGCTCCCCCCCCGGCCCGCCACTCGCGGGCGGCCGTCTCCACCAGGCCGCGGGCGAGCGTGGCGAGCAGGACGGCGGTGTCCGCGTGCAGACAGACGTCCGCGACCCGGATCTCCACCGTCGGGTAGGTCCGGGACAGCCGCGCGTCGAAGTAGATCATCCCCTCGTCGAGGATGACCCCGGTCGCCACCATGTCGGCGACCCGCCGGTGATAGCGCTCCGCCGAGCGGAAGGGCTCGGTGGGACCGGCCGACGGCCAGCGCTGCCACACCCGGCTGCGGTAACTGCTGTAGCCGGTGTCCTTGCCCTGCCAGAAGGGCGAGTTGGCGCTCAGCGCGGCCAGCACGCTCAGCCAGGGCTGGATCCGGTCCACCACCGCGACGGCCTCGTCGTCGGACTCGACGGACACATGGACGTGGCAGCCCATGACGAGCTGCTCCTGGGTGGCGATGCCGTACTGGTCCGCCATCCACCGGTAGCGGCGCCCGATGCCCACGGAGGGGCTGACGGGCAGCGGCGAGGTGGCGAGGGCCGCCACGGCACAGCCGCTCTCGCCGGCGAGCCGGGCCGCCTCCTTGCGGCAGCGCACGATCTCCGTGCGGAGCGCGTCCATCCCCGACTGCGGGTGGGTGGCGAACTCCAGCATCTGATTGTGCAGTTCCTTCTCGAAGACGTCCTGGTCCGCTTCGTCCTGCGCGGCCCGGGCGAGTACCGCGGCGGACAGCGCCTGCGGTTCCCCGCTCTCCGGGTCGACCAGGAGGAGTTCCTCCTCCACTCCCACGGTGCGCACGTGAGCAGCCCTTTCTGCCGAGACGACGGTGTGGTCCGTACGCCCCGACTGCCCACCGGACGGTTGATCACACAGGCGTCATCCACACGGTGGCCAGCGGCGGCAGGGTGAGCGTCACGGCACCGTCCTCGGGCTTGACCGGATCGGGAGCGACGAGGCCGCTGCCGCCGTAGCGGTCCGCGTCCGTGTTGAGCACCTCCTGCCAGGCGGGGACGTCGTCGGGGACGCCGAGGCGGTAGCCGTGCCGCACGACGGGCGAGAGGTTGGAGACCGCGAGGAGGGGGTTGCCCACCGTGTCGTAGCGCAGGAACGCGAAGACGTTGTCCTCGGCCGCGTCCCCGATCACCCACCGGAAGCCGCCGGGGTCGGTGTCGCGCTGCCACAGCGCGGGCGTCCGGAGATAGACGGTGTTCAGGTCGCGCACGAGATCACGGACGCCCCGGTGGTCCGGCTCGGCGCTGTACGCCGGGTCGAGCAGCCACCAGTCCGGGCCGTGCTCCTCCGACCACTCGGCGCCCTGCGCGAACTCCTGCCCCATGAAGAGGAGTTGCTTGCCGGGATGCGCCCACATGAAGCCGAGGTACGCCCGGTGGTTGGCGCGCTGCTGCCACCAGTCGCCCGGCATCTTGGACACCAGCGCCTGCTTGCCGTGGACGACCTCGTCGTGGGAGATCGGCAGCACGTAGTTCTCGCTGTACGCGTACACCATCGAGAAGGTCATCTCGTTGTGGTGGTACTTGCGGTGCACCGGCTCGTGGCTGATGTAGCCGAGGGAGTCGTGCATCCAGCCCATGTTCCACTTCAGGCCGAAACCCAGGCCCCCGCCGTCGGTCGGCCGGGTCACGCCGTCCCAGGCCGTGGACTCCTCGGCGATGGTGACGACTCCCGGTGCCCGGCGGTAGACGGTCGCGTTCATCTCCTGGAGGAAGGCGACCGCGTCGAGATCCTCCCGGCCCCCGAACACGTTCGGGCTCCACTGGCCGGAGTCGCGCGAGTAGTCGAGGTAGAGCATGGAGGCCACCGCGTCGACCCTGAGGCCGTCGATGTGGAACTCCTCGCACCAGTACACGGCGTTGGCGACGAGGAAGTTGCGCACCTCCACGCGCCCGAAGTCGAACTCGTACGTGCCCCAGTCCGGGTGCTCCGCGCGCCGCCAGTCCCCGGGCTCGTACAGCGGGTCCCCGTCGAAGCGGGCCAACGCCCAGTCGTCCTTGGGGAAATGGGCCGGCACCCAGTCCATGATCACACCGACGCCGGCCCGGTGCAGGGCGTCGATCAGGTACTTGAAGTCGTCCGGGGAGCCGAGCCGGGAGGTCGGCGCGTAGAACCCGGTGACCTGGTATCCCCAGGAGCCGCCGAAGGGGTGCTCGGCGACCGGCATCAGCTCGACATGGGTGAAGCCCAGGTCCTTGACGTAGGCGGGGAGCTGCTCGGCGAGCTGGCGGTACGTCAGTCCCTTGCGCCAGGACGGCAGATGGACCTCGTAGACCGAGAACGGCGCCTCGTGCACCGGGACCTCGCCCCGTCCGGCCATCCACTCCTGGTCGCTCCACTCGAAGTGCGACGAGGTCACCACCGACGCGGTGTCGGGCGGTACCTCGGTGCCGCGCGCCATCGGGTCGGACTTCAGGAAGCGGTCGCCGTGGCGGGAGGTGATCTCGAACTTGTAGCGGGTGCCCTCGCCGATCCCGGGCAGGAACAGCTCCCACACCCCGGACGCGCCGAGCGAGCGCATCGGGAAGGCCTGTCCGTCCCAGAAGGTGAACTCCCCGGCGACCCGGACCCCTTGGGCGTTCGGCGCCCAGACGGTGAACCGGGTGCCGGTGACGCCCTGGTGGGTCATCGGCTCGGCGCCCAGCGCCTTCCACAGTTGCTCGTGGCGTCCCTCGCGGATCAGATGGAGGTCGGTCTCGCCGAGCGCGGGCAGGAAGCGGTACGGGTCGTGCACCTCCTGCTCCCCGTCCGCGTACGCCACCAGCAGGGTGTAGTCGGGGATCGCGTCGAGGGGCAGCAGACCGGAGAAGAGGCCGTCGCCCTCCGAGGCCAGCGGGCTGCGCTTGCCGTCGATCACGACGCTCACCGCGCGGGCGAACGGGCGCAGCGCCCGGAACACGACCCCGCCCGCGACCGGGTGGGCGCCGAGCAGCGCGTGCGGGTCGTGATGGGCGCCCGCCAGCAGCCGGGACCGGTCGGTGGCATCGAGCGGCGGGGCCGGGGCACCCTTCGCGGGTGCGGACGGCTCGGGCAACGAAGTGTCACGCAGGGCCACGGCTCAGTCTCCTCTCACGGCGAGGCGCTCGATCGCCGCCATCGGCACAGGCAGCCAGTCGGGTCGGTGTCGCGCCTCGTACAGGACCTCGTAGACGGCCCGGTCGGTCTCGTAGGCCCGTAGCAGGCCGTGCTTCTTGCGCGGGTCCCAGCCGGCGAGGGCCGCGTAGCCCGCGCAGAAGGCCTCCCGGCAGCGGCGTGCCCACTCCGGACGCCAGGGGCGGCGCTGCCGGGCGGCGTAGTCGAAGGAGCGCAGCATGCCCGCGATGTCCCGCACGGGAGACTGCGCGGTGCAGCGCTCGACGAGCGGCCGGGACGGCTCGCCCTCGAAGTCGATGACGAACCACTCGCGGCCCGCCCGCAGCACCTGCCCCAGATGCAGGTCGCCGTGCACCCGCTGCGCAGGTGGCCCGGCGTCGCAGGTGGCCAGCGCGCCGAAGGCGTTCCGCAGTCCCGGCACGAACGGCCGCAGCGCCGGCACGCTGTGCGCGGCGGAGTCCAGGCGTTCGGCCATCGCGGCCGCCGTGGAGCCGTTGTCGCCGTGGGCGCCGTCACCGGGGAACGCGGCGGCCAGCGCGAGGTGCACCTCGGCCATGGCCCGCCCCAGCTCGTGCGCCTGCACGGTGAAGTCGTCACCGGAGGCCAGCGCGTGCAGGGCCAGCGTCCAGCCGTCGGAGGCGTCGCGCAGATACGGCTGGAGCACGCCGAGGGTCGCCTCCTGCGGATGCGTGGTCCGGAACCAGGCCACGGGTGCGGGCACCCGGCGGCAGCCCTGGCCGGCCAGCGCGACCGGTACCTCCAAATCGGGGTTGACCCCGGGCTGGATCCGGCGGAACACCTTCAGGATGAACTCGTCGCCGTACACCAGCGAGGAGTTGGACTGCTCCGCCTCCAGCAGCCGCGGGGGGAGTCCGGCGGGCACCGGCACCGAGGGGGTGCCCTCGAAGCGCAGGGGTCCGGCGGTGCCGGGCTGCCGCAGCCGTTCGAGGAGCAGCTGAGCCGAACGCGGGTCGTGCAGGGCGTCGTAGATGGTGAGCCCGGCCAGCGGGCCCTGCTCCGCGCGCCCGATCAGGGCCCGGCCGAGCCGCGGCGCGAGGTGTTTCCGCACGCCCAGCAGCAGCTGGTAGCAGTCCCCGGCCGGGGTGGCGCCGCCCGGCGCGGGCACTCCGCCGTGACTGGCGTGGACCAGCAGATGCAGACAGCCCGGGAACAGCTCGGTCATGGACAGCAGACCGAGTTCGCTCACGGGCCGGTCCTTGCCCGCGAACCAGCGCTGGCGGGGCAGCCACTGGCGCAGCAGCCCGCCCAGCGAGGCCATGAGGTCGCTCGCCGGTGCGGGTCTCGGGCCGAGGGGTGCGGTCTTCGGCATGGTGACGCGTCCTTTCGTCGGCACGCTCAAGAGCGTCGGCCGATGCGGGATGCGACTCGGGAGAGCCGGAACCAGTAGAAGCCGTGCCCGCCGAGGGTCAGCAGATACGGCAGTTCTCCGATGGCCGGGAAGCGCACCCCGCCGAACAGCTCGACCGGGTGCCGGCCGGCGAACTCGCGGAGGTCCAGCTCGGTGGGCTGGGCGAACCGCGAGAAGTTGTTCACGCACAGGACCAGGTCGTCCTCGTACTCCCGCAGGAAGGCGAGCACGGCGGGGTTGGAGGACTGGAGCTCGGTGAAGGTGCCGAGGCCGAACGCCGGGTTCTGCTTGCGGATCTCGATCATGCGGCGGGTCCAGTGCAGCAGGGAGGACGGCGAGGCCATGGACGCCTCGACGTTGGTGACCTGGTGCCCGTAGACCGGGTCCATGATGATCGGCAGGCTGAGCCGGCCCGGATCGGCGGTGGAGAAGCCGGCGTTGCGGTCGGGGGTCCACTGCATGGGCGTGCGGACGGCGTCGCGGTCGCCGAGCCAGATGTTGTCGCCCATGCCGATCTCGTCGCCGTAGTAGAGGATCGGCGAGCCGGGCAGGGCCAGCAGCAGGGCGGTGAACAGCTCGATGGTGTCCCGGTCGTTGTCCAGGAGGGGGGCCAGGCGCCGCCTGATGCCGATGTTGGCGCGCATCCGCGGGTCCTTGGCGTACTCGGCCCACATGTAGTCGCGTTCCTCGTCGGTGACCATTTCGAGGGTCAGCTCGTCGTGGTTGCGCAGGAAGATGCCCCACTGGCAACTGGCCGGGATCGCGGGGGTCTTGGCGAGGATCTCGGAGACCGGGTAGCGGGACTCGCGGCGCACCGCCATGAAGATGCGGGGCATGACCGGGAAGTGGAAGGCCATGTGGCACTCGTCGCCGCCAGCCTGGTAGTCGCCGAAGTAGTCGACGACGTCCTCAGGCCACTGGTTCGCCTCCGCCAGCAGCACCGTGTCCGGGTACATCGCGTCGATCTCGCTGCGCACCCGCTTCAGGAACTGGTGCGTGGCGGGCAGGTTCTCGCAGTTGGTGCCCTCCTCCGCGTAGAGATAGGGCACGGCGTCGAGCCGGAAGCCGTCGATGCCCAGGTCGAGCCAGAAGCGGAGGGCGGCCAGGATCTCCTCCTGCACGGCCGGGTTCTCGTAGTTGAGGTCCGGCTGGTGGGAGAAGAAGCGGTGGAAGAAGTACTGCTTGCGGACCGGGTCGTAGGTCCAGTTGGAGGCCTCGGTGTCGACGAAGATGATCCGGGCGTCCTGGTACTGCTTGTCGTCGTCGGCCCACATGTAGTAGTCGCCGTAGGGGCCGTCGGGGTTGGCGCGGGACTCCTGGAACCACGGGTGCTGGTCGCTGGTGTGGTTCATGACGAAGTCGATGATGACGCGCATGCCGCGCTGGTGGGCGGCGTCGACGAACTCCACGAAGTCGGCGAGGTCACCGAACTCCGGCAGTACGGCGGTGTAGTCGGAGACGTCGTAACCGCCGTCCCTGAGCGGTGACTTGAAGAACGGCGGCAGCCACAGGCAGTCGACACCGAGCCACTGGAGGTAGTCCAGTTTGGCGGTCAGGCCCTTGAGGTCGCCGACACCGTCGCCGTTGCTGTCCTGGAAGGAACGGACCAGCACCTCGTAGAAGACCGCGCGTTTGAACCAGTCGGGGTCCCGGTCCTTCGCCGGGGTGTCCTCGAAGGTGTCGTGGACGGGCTCGTTGACAGTCACGCTGTGGATCCTCCGATCTGAGGCGCCGACCTCCGGACCTGGAACACGTGAGCGGGTGCCCGGCCGGGCTCCAGGCGCACGTAGTTGGTTCTGCTCCAGCGGTAGGTCTCACCCGTCAGTTCGTCGTGGACGGAAAGGGACTCGTGCCATTCCAGGCCGAGTTGTGGCATGTCCAACGAGACCGTGGCCTCCTGGGTGTGGTGCGGATCGAGGTTCACGACCACCAGAACCGTGTCGTCACCCGTGCGCTTGCTGTAGGCGATGACCGAGTCGTTGTCGGTGTCGTGGAAACGGAGGTTCCGGAGCTGCTGGAGCGCCGGGTGGCGGCGTCTGGTGGTGTTGAGCCGGGTGATCAGGGGGGCGAGGCTGTCGGGGGTGTCCCAGTCGCGGGTCTTGAGCTGGTACTTCTCCGAGTCGAGGTACTCCTCGCTGCCCTCGCGCAGCGGGGTGTGCTCGGCCAGCTCGTAGCCGGAGTAGATGCCCCAGGTCGGCGAGAGGGTCGCGGCCAGCACCGCGCGCAGCGCGAACGCGGGCCGGCCGCCGTGCTGGAGGAAGGCGTGCAGGATGTCGGGGGTGTTGGCGAAGAAGTTCGGCCGCATGTAGGAGGCCGCCTCCCCCGACAGCTCCGTCAGATACTCGGTGAGCTCCTGCTTGGTGGTGCGCCAGGTGAAGTACGTGTACGACTGCTGGAAGCCGATCTGGGCCAGGGTGTGCATCATCGCCGGCCTCGTGAACGCCTCCGCCAGGAAGATCACGTCCGGGTCGGTGGCGTTGATGTCACCGATCACCCGCTCCCAGAACACGACCGGCTTGGTGTGCGGATTGTCCACCCGGAAGATCCGCACCCCGTGGTCCATCCAGTGCCGCAAAACCCTCGTGGTCTCCGCGATCAGGCCGTCCATGTCCGCGTCGAAGGCGATCGGGTAGATGTCCTGGTACTTCTTCGGCGGGTTCTCCGCATACGCGATGGTGCCGTCGGGGCGGTGGTGGAACCACTCCGGGTGCTTGTGGACCCAGGGGTGGTCCGGGGAGCACTGCAGAGCGAAGTCCAGCGCGATCTCCAGGCCCTGCTCGGCGGCCTGCTGCACGAACCAGTCGAAGTCCTCGATCGTGCCCAGATCCGGGTGCACCGCGTCATGGCCGCCCTCCGGCGAGCCGATCGCCCAGGGCACCCCCACGTCGTCCGGCCCGGCCGAGAGGGTGTTGTTGCGGCCCTTGCGGAAGGTGGTGCCGATCGGGTGGATCGGCGGCAGGTAGACCACGTCGAAGCCCATCGCCGCGATCGCCGGCAGCCGCCGGGCCGCGGTACGGAACGTGCCGTGCGGCCGCTGCGGGGTGCCCTCCGAACGGGGGAAGAACTCGTACCACGAGCCGAACAACGCCCGCTCCCGCTCCACCAGCAGCGGCAACGACTCCGACGCCGTGATCAACTCACGCAGCGGATGGCGGGCCAGCACCGCGTCCACCTCGGGCGTGAGCGCCCCGGCCAGCCGGGTGGCGACCGGCAGCGAGTCGTCGGCGAGTGTCTTCGCCGCCGCCAGCAGCACCGCCCGCTGCGGGCCCTCCGCGACGCCCGCGGCCGCACGGGTGTAGAGCTCGGCACCCTCCTCCAGGACCAGTCCCGTGTCGAGGCCGGCCGGCACCTTTATGCGGGCCGTGTGCCGCCAGGTGCTCACCGGGTCGCTCCAGGCCTCCACCCGGTACGTCCAGCGCCCCTCGACGTCCACCGTCACCTCGGCGACCCAGCGGTCGCTGCCCGGGGCCGCCTCCCGCATCGGGGTCCAGGGACTGTGCCGGCCCTCCGGGTCGGTGAGGACGACGTTCGCGGCGACCGCGTCGTGTCCTTCGCGGAACACGGTGGCGCTGACCTCGAAGGTCTCTCCCACGACCGCTTTCGCCGGGCGCCTGCCCGACTCGACGGCAGGACGGACGTCCCGTACCGGGATGCGGCCGATGACCGGGGTGGTACTCATGCTCTCGCCTCCGTCGTGCTCGAGGCCGGGCACCGAGGGCGCCCGGCCGGGGATCGAAGCTGCGCCGGAAGGGGGTTACCTCCCCGCGGGGGAACGTTCCGCCGATCTCGGTGGACCCCGTCTGACCGCGGCGCTCGCGTGCGGGAGGTCGCTCTGCTCCTGCAGATAGGCGATCACGCTGCTGCGCAGATAGCGCTCGGCCGCGTCGGCCGCCTCCCGGGCACAGCGCTTGCCCATCAGGACGCACAGCGTGTAGCCCGAGTCCTCGAAGGTGCTCCGGACGGCGCGGTCGGCGGGGGAGGCGAGCATCCGGCGCTCCCAGGCGCGGTAGCGCCTCAGTTGCCTGGCGACTTCGGCTTTGGCCGGTAGCAGCATGGCGCCGTTCACCTTTCGGAGCTGGAGCAGATCCGGGACTCGCGAGATCTTCACTCATGGTGCACGGGTAACGACTCAGCGTCTTGTTGGGTCTTCAACGACCTTTATGCCGTCTCGTCCCGCCACATCCGCGTGATTGCGCCCCATGACTCGCTCGTGTTGCACGAATGGCGTAGCACTCCCACTCTGGAGTGACTCTGAAGCGAACAGCGCTCACGCTCCGTGTGTTTCGGGGCCCGGTCCCGCGGGGGCCGGGAGGAGCGGGAGCTTCGCCGGTGAGGAGCGAGCGACGATGAAGACCGCAGTGCCCTGCTACTACCACCTCGACGTGGAGGTCAGCCCGGAACGGGTCGGGCAGGTCCAGCGCATCCTGGCCGCCCATCTACGGCTCTGGGACCTGGAGACCCTGGTCGAGCCCGTCTGCCGCGGTGCCGTCCTGCTGCTGAAGGCCATCGACGAGCACGCGACGGACAAGAACACCTCCATCGAGCTGTGGTGGAACGGTCAGCACCTCATCACAGCCATTGGCGAGAACGACAGCGATCTGCGCCCGGACCTGGATCTGCGCGCCTGCCTCGAACGCATCGCCGCGATGAGCGACGGCTGGGGCTGCTGCGCCACGGAGACCGGCAGCAAGGTCATCTGGTTCTCCCAGCGGGCCCGTTCCGGTGAACGCGTCCCGCTGGTGCCGACAGCCCCCGCGCCCAGCCTGCGGGAGGTCCTCCAGGTGCCGCGCGAACTGCCGGTCGCGGCCCTGGCCGCGGCTGCCGCCGACGGCGGGAGCTGACGTGCCGGCGTCCAGGAGGAAGCCGTCCAAGAACGGGAAGCGGGTGCCCGCCTGGAGCGGGCGCCCGTACCCGCTGGGCGCCGCCTACGACGGCGAGGGCACCAACTTCGCGCTGTTCAGCGAGGTCGCCGAGCGCGTCGAACTCGTCCTGGTCGACGACAAGGGCGGCCACAGCACTGTCCCGCTGACCGAGGCCGACGGATTCGTGTGGCACGGCTATCTGCCGGGGATCGGACCGGGTCAGCGCTACGGCTATCGGGTGCACGGCCCCTGGCAGCCCGAGTTCGGCCACCGGTGCGACCCGTCGAAGCTGCTGCTCGACCCGTACGCCAAGGCGGTGGACGGGCAGACGGACACTCACCCCTCCCTGCTCACCCCCGGCGCCGACAGTGCCGGGCACACCATGCTCGGTGTGGTCACCGACCCTGCCTTCGACTGGGGCGACGACAAGCCGCCGAGCCGGCCCTACGCCGACAGCGTGATCTACGAGGCGCACGTCCGAGGGCTCACCCGCACCCACCCTGACGTGCCGCCCGAACTGCGCGGCACCTACGCCGGTCTCGCCCACCCGGCGGTGATCGACCACCTGACCTCGCTCGGTGTGACGGCCGTCGAGCTGATGCCGGTGCACCAGTTCGTGCAGGACGGCGTGCTCCAGGACCGCGGCCTCGCCAACTACTGGGGCTACAACACGATCGGCTTCTTCGCGCCCCACAACGCCTACGCCGCCCACGGCACCCGCGGGCAGCAGGTCACCGAGTTCAAGGCGATGGTGAAGGCGCTGCACGCGGCCGGGCTCGAAGTCATCCTCGACGTGGTCTACAACCACACCGCCGAGGGCAACGAGAAGGGGCCGACCCTCTCCTTCCGGGGCATCGACAACGCCTCCTACTACCGGCTGGTGGACGGCGACTGGGGCCACTACTACGACACCACCGGCACCGGGAACAGCCTGCTGATGCGGCACCCGTACGTGCTCCAGCTGATCATGGACTCCCTCCGGTACTGGGTCACGGAGATGCACGTCGACGGCTTCCGCTTCGACCTCGCGGCCACCCTGGCCCGGCAGTTCCACGAGGTGGACCGGCTGTCGGCGTTCTTCGACCTCATCCAGCAGGACCCGGTGATCAGCCGCGTCAAGCTGATCGCCGAACCGTGGGACGTGGGGGAGGGCGGCTACCAGGTGGGCAACTTCCCGCCGCTGTGGTCGGAGTGGAACGGCAAGTACCGGGACGCCGTACGGGACTTCTGGCGCGCGGAGCCGCACACGCTCGGTGAGTTCGCGTCCCGGCTGACCGGGTCCTCCGACCTGTACCAGCACAGCCGGCGGCGCCCGCGCGCGAGTGTCAACTTCGTGACCGCGCACGACGGTTTCACGCTGCGCGACCTCGTCTCCTACAACGACAAGCACAACGAGGCCAACGGAGAGGGCGGCCGGGACGGGGAGAGCACGAACCGGTCCTGGAACTGCGGGGCGGAGGGGAAGACCGACGATCCGGCGGTGCTGGAGCTCCGGGCCCGCCAGCAGCGCAACTTCCTCGCCACGCTGCTGCTCTCGCAGGGCATCCCGATGATCGGCCACGGTGACGAACTCGGACGCACCCAGGGCGGCAACAACAACGCCTACTGCCAGGACAACGAGGTCTCCTGGATCGACTGGGCGCTGAGCGAGGAGCAGCGTGAACTCGCCGCGTTCACGCGGTACGTGATCGGGCTGCGGGCGGCGCATCCCGTGCTGCGCAGGCGCCGCTACTTTCGCGGTGAGACCGTGACGCATGCGGGGCAGCCGCTGCCGGACCTGGTCTGGCTGCTGCCGGACGCCCGCGAGATGACCGAGGCGGACTGGCAGCGGTCCGACGCGCACTCGGTCGGTGTCTTCCTCAACGGCGACGCCATCGCCGAACCCGATCCGCGCGGCCGGCGCGTGGTCGACGACTCGTTCCTGCTGCTGCTCAACGGCTACTGGGAGCCCGTCGACTTCCGCCTCCCGGACGCCACGTACGGCGAACGCTGGACCACCCTCCTCGACACGGCCGAGCCCCAGGGAGCGGACGAGTCCGAACACAAGGCCGGCACGGTGATGCCGGTCGAGGCGAGGAGTCTGGTACTGCTGTCCCGACCGTCCCATGGGGGCGGCTGACAGTGCGAGGAGGCTCTCAGTGAGGGCGGCGGGACGTCACCGTGAACTGGGCTCCGTCCGGGTCTCGTAGGACGGCCTCGGTGCTGTGCTTCGTCAGGACGCTGCCGCCGTGGGCCTCGGCGGCCCTGGCGCAGGCGGTCACGTCGGTGACCGCGAAGTGGACCTGCCAGTGCGGGCGGATCGTGGGGTCGGGCGCGGAGCCCAGGGCTCCCGACTCGATACGGGCCACCACGTCGCCGCCGCTGCGCAGCACAACCTCGCCGCCCTCGTAGCGGACCTCGCAGCAGCCGGGGCGTTCCGTGGCCCAGTCGAGGACCTCGCCGTAGAAGATCGCCGCGTCGAACGCGTCACGGGTGTGCAGCCGCACGAAGGCCGGCTGGGCCCGGCGCCACACCTCCCAGTTGGCGACCAGCTCGCCCTCCCAGATGCCGAAGGTCGCGCCGTCGCGGTCGGAGAGCAGCGCCGCCCGCCCCGGTGGGAACGACAGCGGGCCCACCGCCAGCGTGCCGCCGCGCTCCTGGACCCGGGCGACCGCCTCGTCCGCGCTGGGCACCGCGAAGTACGGCGTCCAGGCCACCGCCATCTGCCACATCGACGCCACCGCCGCGATCCCGGCGACCGGCGTGCCGTCCACCAGCGCGACCCGGAAGCGCTCGCCGAGCTTGGCCGGCTTCCACTCCCAGCCGAGGACGGCTCCGTAGAAGTCCTCCGTGGTCTGCTGGTCGTGGCTGGTCAGGCTCACCCAGCAGGGCGCGCCGAACACATGGTGCGTGGACACGACGTCCGCGGTCGTGCCGGGAAGTCTCGGGTCATGGTTCATGGCGGTCGCGTCCTGCTCTCGTCGGGCTGCGGCCAGTGGGTCTCTCATCCAGTGTCGTTCCGGAACCGCTGTGGCCGCCTGCCGAGTACCCCGGGTCAGCCGCCGAAACGGTGCCCCGTCCGGCCTCCTGCCCGGTGCCGGGGACCCGTCCGGGTGACAGGATGGACGGGTGTCAGGCGTACCCGAGGAACCCGCCGCGGAACCGGACCGGATCTTCGAGCTCCAGGAGGAGATCGACCAGCTGAAGGAGGCGGTCGCCTCCCACGCTGTCGTGGACCAGGCCATCGGTATGGTCGTCGCGCTCGGCAGGGTGACCCCGGACGAGGGCTGGGCCGTACTGAAAGAGGTCTCCCAGCACACCAACATCAAGCTGCGCAACGTCGCCGACCTCATCCTCATCTGGGGCAGGTCCGGAGAAATCCCCAAGGAGATCCGCGTCGAGCTCCAAGAGGCCCTGGAGCGCTACGGCCCGACACAGATCCCGGGGGCGCCATCGGAGTGACGGCGCCCCAGGAGTCCGCGGGTGGGATCAGCCGGCGTCGGACAGGACCTCCTCGCGCAGCCGGTCGAAGCAGGTGCTGAGCAGCCGGGAGACATGCATCTGGGAGATGCCGAGCTCCTCGGCGATTCCGCTCTGGGTCATGCCCCGGAAGAACCGCAGATACAGGATGGTCCGCTCGCGCTCCGGCAGGGCTTCCAGACAGGGTCTGACGGCGACCCGGTCGACGACGACGTCGTAGGAGGGGTCGGGGCCGCCGAGCGCGTCTCCCAGGGCGTAGCCGTCCGTGCCCGGCATCTCCGCCTCCAGCGACAGCGCCGAGAAGCACTCCAGCGCCTCCGCCCCGGTGCGCACCTCGTCCTCGGTCAGCTGGGCCCGCTCGGCGATCTCGGCGACAGTGGGGGACCCGCCGGGGGCCTGCGCGAGCTCCTTCGAGGCCTGCCGGACCCGGTTGCGCAGGTCCTGCACCCGGCGAGGCACGTGCAGGGTCCACATGTGGTCACGGAAGTGCCGCTTGATCTCGCCGGTCACGGTCGGCACCGCGTACGCCTCGAAGGCGCTGCCGCGGGCCGGGTCGTAGTGGTCGACGGCCTTGACGAGGCCGAGGGCGGCCACCTGGTAGAGGTCTTCGAGGGACTCCCCACGGCCCCGGAAGCGGACGGCGATCCGCTCCGCCATGGGCAGCCAGAGCTCCACCAGCTCGTCCCGCAGCGCCTTGCGCTCCGGACCTTCGGGCAGCTCCGCCAGACGCTCGAACGCCGCGTTGGTGTCGGGGGCGTCGTCGTGCGGGTGGGGCTTGGTTCGGGTGGCGACGGTCATGTCGCGCACCTCCCTGAGCGGGTGCTGGATGGACAGACACCGTGGGAGGAGCGCACGCGGACTGTGAGGCAGTTCCGGAACCCGCTCGGTGGGCTCCCACGGAGGTGCCTCCTGTCCGAAGCACTGTGGTACGGATTCCCGCTATCGGGTGAAACAAAACAAAAGCCCTGATGATCCTATATAGGGCTGAGGTGTGAGCTTGACCGGTCCTTGGTCGAGATTACCTCTGACACAGAGGTAATCTCGGCGCATGGACGAGGAGACCTTTCCCGAAGAGCTGGCCGACGCCCTCGTCGGAATCCAGAGGCTGCTTCGGCGCAGACTGCGCGCCGGACTGACCGTGCCGCGGCTGCGCGGCGCCGAGGTCGAACTGCTGCGCCTGGTCGAGGCACGGCCCGGTATCGGCGTCTCCGAGGCCGCCAAGGAGCTGCACCTCGCCGGGAACTCCGTCTCCACCCTCGTCAACCAGCTCGTCAAGGAGGGCCATCTGGTGCGCGAGACCGACCCCGCCGACCGGCGCGCCGCCCGCCTGTTGCTCACCGAGCGGGCCGAGACCCGGCTCAGGGACTGGAAGCAGCGGCGCGACGCACTCGTGGGACGGCAGGTCGCCCGCCTCGACGAGGCCGATCAGGAAGCCCTGCGCGCCGCCCTGCCCGCCCTGCGCGCCCTTGCCGTCACCCTGCACGAGGAGGCCGAGGAATCATGACAGCCGACGCTGTCGCCTGCACCGGGCTCGACTACGCCTTCGGCGCCACGAAGGCCGTGGACGGACTGGACCTGACCGTGACGGAGGGCGAGGTCTTCGGACTGCTCGGCCCCAACGGCGCGGGCAAGACCACCGCCATCCGCTGCATCACCACCCTGCTCCCGGTGCCGGCCGGCATGATCCACGTCTTCGGCCGCGACACCGCCGAGGACGCGATGGCCGTACGGCGCCTGCTGGGCTACGTCCCGCAGCAGCTGTCCGCCGACGCGAACCTGACCGGCCGGGAGAACGTCACCCTGTTCGCCCGCGTCTTCGACGTCGCCCGCAAGGAACGCGCCGAGCGGGTGGCCCAGGCGCTGGCCGCCGTCGACCTCACCGACGCCGCCGACCGGCTCGCCGGCACCTACTCCGGCGGCATGGTCCGCCGCCTCGAACTCGCCCAGGCCCTGGTCAGCGCGCCCCGGCTGCTCATCCTCGACGAGCCGACCATCGGCCTCGACCCGATCGCCCGCACCGGCGTGTGGGAGCACATCAACGCCGTACGCGAGGCGACCGGCATGACCGTCCTCGTGACCACCCACTACATGGACGAGGCCGACCAGTACTGCGACCGGGTCGGCCTCATGCACCGCGGCCGCGTCCGCGCCCTCGGCACCCCCGAGGAGCTCCGCCGGGGGCTGGCCGAGAAGCGGGGCACCGACACCCTGCCGACGCTGGAGGACGTCTTCCGGGACGTCGCCGGCAGCGGGCTCGAAGACGAAGGAGGGGATTTCCGCGATGTCCGAAGCACCCGCCGCACCGCGAACCGTGTCGGCTGACATCGGCCTGCTGCTGAAGCCGCCGGAGCCCCGCGCGGGCTGGCGGCTGCTGCCCGCCCGGGTGGTGGCGATGTGCGCCGTCGAACTGCAGAAGCTCCGCCACGACCGCACCGAGCTCTACACCCGCGCGGTCCAGCCCGCCCTGTGGCTGCTGATCTTCGGCCAGACCTTCACCCGCATCAAGGCGATCCCCACCGGGGGCATCCCCTACATCGACTACCTGGCGCCCGGCATCATCGCCCAGTCCGCGATGTTCATCGCCATCTTCTACGGCATCCAGATCATCTGGGAGCGGGACGCGGGCATCCTCAACAAGCTCCTGGTCACCCCCACCCCGCGCTCGGCACTGACCACCGGCAAGGCCTTCGCGGCCGGAGTGAAGTCACTGATCCAGGCCGTCGTCGTGGTCATCATCGCCGCCCTGCTCGGCGTCTCCCTGACCTGGAACCCGCTGAGGCTCCTCGGCGTAGGCCTGATCGTGATCCTCGGCTCGGCCTTCTTCTCCTGTCTGTCGATGACCATCGCCGGCATCGTGCTCAGCAGGGACCGCCTGATGGGCATCGGGCAGGCCATCACCATGCCGCTCTTCTTCGGCTCCAACGCCCTGTATCCCCTCTCCGTCATGCCGGGCTGGCTCCAGGCCGTCAGCAAGGTGAACCCGCTGAGCTACGAAGTCGACGCCTTGCGCGGCCTCCTGCTCGGCACCCACGCCCATCTGGCGCTCGACTTCGGCGTGCTGGCCGTGGCCGCCGCGCTCGGCATCACCGCGGCCTCGTCGCTTCTCGGCCGGCTGGCGCGTTGATCATGCGTGGGGAACGTGATGTGCGGCACGCCCGTGGAAGGATTTTTCCGGCCGCCTGGCGGATTCTTCCTGCGCACGGCTTGATCAGCGATCAAAGGGGGTGAATTCCCTGGCCACAGCGCATTCTGCTCATTTGACAGTGCATTGAGCACACAGATAGGAAGCAGCTCTCTGAGGTCGAAGAGGTGCACTGTGTACGAGCCGAACGTGGTCGGGGACTGGCAGGAGTACGACGAGCATGCCGGTCTGCGTGTCCGCGTCCACCGTCTGGAGGCGGCCGAGCCGCCGCGGGGACGCGACGACGCCGCCGAAGGGCTCACCTACTTCAGCGTCCGCGTGACCGTCGAGAACCGCGGTGAGAAGCACCCGACGGTCCACCTGGAGGACGGCCAGATCGACGTCCGGATCGGTCCCGACGGGGAGAGCGCCTTCATCGACTGGCGCAACTCGCAGTTCATCGAGGGCTTCGACGTCTACCCGCTGCGCCGCGCCACCGCCGTGCTGTTCGCGGCGGGTCCCGAGGCGAGCCTGAACCAGATCGACGTGCAGATCCAGCTGCGGGTCGACGACGAGTGGGCCGACCGCCGGCTGTGGGCCGGCGGCATCGGACTCGACGAGCGGGCCGCCCACCCGGGCGCGGGCCGCGAGGGTCTGGCCTGCCAGGTCAGCAACTTCCTGCGGGACCAGGCCGAAGAGGGCACCGCCTGATCCCGCGCCGGGATCAGTGCGGGATGCCGTCGATGATCTCGCGGGCCCCCTGACGCAGCAGCGCCACGGCCACCGAGGTGCCCAGGGTGGCCGGATCGAGCCGGCCCGCCCACTCGTGGGCGTTCAGCCGCGTCTTGCCGTCCGCGGTGAAGACACAGGCCCGCAGGGAGAGTTCGCCGCCGTGGTCCACGCGCGCGTACCCGGCGATCGGGCTGTTGCAGTGGCCCTGCAGGACGTGCAGGAACATGCGCTCGGCGGTGGCCTCCCGGAAGGTGTCCGGGTCGCCCAGCGCGCTGACCGCGTCGATCAGCTCGGTGTCGCCCTCGCGGCACTGGAGCGCGAGGATGCCCGCGCCGATCGGCGGCATCATCGTCTCCGGCGAGAGGATCTCGGTGATGACGTCCTCGCGGCCGATGCGCTCCAGCCCGGCGACCGCGAGCAGCAGCGCGTCCGCCTCACCCGCCGCCAGCTTCGCCAGCCGCCGGTTGGCGTTGCCGCGGAAGGGCACGCACTCCAGATGCGGATGGGTGGCGGCCAGCTGCGCCACGCGGCGCACCGAGGAGGTCCCGATCCGGGTCCCCTCCGGAAGCTCGTCCAGGGTGAGCCCGCCCGGATGGATCAGCGCGTCCCGGACGTCGTCCCGCTTCAGGAACGCGGCGAACGTGGTGCCCGCCGGAAGCGGCCGGTCGGCGGGCACGTCCTTCACGCAGTGGACCGCGAGATCCGCCTGGCCGGCCAGCAGCGCGGCGTCGACCTCCTTGGTGAACGCGCCCTTGCCCTCGACCTTCGACAGGTCGCCCATCCACTTGTCACCGGTCGTCCTCACCGGCACGACCTCGGTGCGCACACCGGGATACAGGGCGGTCAACTCGCTTCTGACACGCTCCACTTGAGCCAGCGCCATCGGCGAGTCGCGGGAGACGATACGGATCAGTTCCGGGAGGGACATGCGGGACACGATAGACCCTGCGGAGGTCCGGTGTTTGACGCTCAAGGAGTAATGGGTAGGGAGTAGCGCCACTTCTGCCTGACGGGGCGATCCGGCTCTGCACTCCCGGCCGTCACCGGGCGCTCGGTTCCGGCGCGTCCACCGTCGTCCGGGAGGCGACGGCCGCCGGCCAGGAGAGCACCAGCAGCGCCACCGCCGTGAGCAACCCCCCGACCAGGAACGTCCCGCGGGTCCCGGTCCAGGGCAGCAGCACTCCGCCGAGCAGCGCGCCGGCGGCCACCCCCACGTTGAACGCCGCCGAGTTGGCCGCGAGAGCCGTCTCGGTGCGTCCCGGGGCGACCAGCAGCACCTGGCTCTGGGTCGCCATGAACGTCGGTGCCACCGAGGCGCCCAGCAGCATGAGCAGGACGACGGTCGCGACCTGGCTGCCGCCGCCCGCGTACAGGCCGGTCAGGGCCACGGTCTGCCCGGCCACCGGTACGGTCAGCGTGGCCCGCGGATACCGGTCCAGCAGCGGCCCGACCGCCGTGACCCCGGCCAGCGCCGCCGCCCCGAACGCCAGGAGCACGGCGCTGACCGCGTCCCGCCCGAAGCCGCTCACCTCGTCCAGGAAGGCGACGAGGTACGTGAACCCCGTGAACGCGCCCGTCACCGAGAGGGCGGTGGTGGTGAGCACGACCGCGAACCGGCGCCGGTCCGGGGCGGCGCCGTAGGCCGCGTGGCTCTCCTGCGGACGCGAGCTCGGCAGCAGCACGGCCACCGTGACCAGCGAGACGACGGCGAGCGCACCGAGCACCGCGAAGGGCACCCGCCAGCCGCTGTGCCCGCCCAGCCAGGTCCCGGCCGGCACCCCGGCCACCGTGGCCAGCGAACCGCCGACCGACAGCAGTCCGATGATCCGGCCCCGCCGCTCGGGCGGGAACAGCCCGACCGCGACCGGCCCCATCACCGCCCAGAACAGCGCCTGCGCCAGCGCGGTCGCCACCCGGGCGGCCAGCAGCAGGCCGTACGACACGGCCGTGAGCGCGGACAGCCAGCTCGCCAGCGCGAGCACCGCGAGCAGGCCCGACATCAGGTACCGGCGCGGCACCGACCGGGTGACGTGCGCCAGCGGCAGCGAACCGACGGCCACCGCCAGGCCGTAGCCGGTGACCAGCGTGCCCACCGCCGTGAGCGAGACCCGCAGATCGTCCGCCATCAGCGACAGCAGGCCCACCGGGAGGTTCTCGGTGGTGTTGAAGGTGAACGCGGCCAGCATCAGTGCCGCGACGACGGCGGCCCTGCGCCAGGGGGCCGGACGTACGCTGCCCATCCAAGTGCCTTCCGGGGGAGGGGATCAGGGACGGCCAGCGTGCTGCGCCGGGCGGCGCCGATCTACTCTTTCGGTCCAGGACGAATCACTCACCGCCGTCGGGGAGGCTGGTGTGGCGCTGACCCTGCGTCTCGGGAACGACGACCTCAGGCGGTGCCGGTTCGCGGTCTCACCGCTGTGCCAGACCCATGAGGCGCTGCGCATGCTGCGCCGGTCCGCCCGGCACGGCTACCACCGGGCCTGGCTGCGCCGGGCGGCACCCGCGGTGGCCGGGCTCGACCTGTCCCCGCTGTGGCTGTTCATCCCCCCGGTCGGCGGCTACACCCCGGACTTCCTGGGGCCGCCGCCCGAGGAGGCGTATCCCCGCTTCGAGGACGAGCTGGCCCGGGTGCGCGCCACCGATCCCGGCCTCGCGCACGAGGAGATGGCCCGCTCGCTGGCCTGCACCCCGGGCCTCGCCGAGTCGGCGCGGGGCCGGGCCGCCCTCGACGACCCGGCCGGTACCGTACGGCGCCTCGCCGATCTCACCGAGCAGGCCTGGCAGGCGCTGGTCGCCCCGGACTGGGCGCGTCACCGGGCCGTGCTGGAGGCCGACATCGCCCATCGCTCCCGGCAGGTGGCCACCGCGGGCCTGGACGCGCTGTTCGCCGATCTGCACCCGGACGTCGACTGGGCCGACGGCAGTCTCACCCTCCCGGTGCGCGGGGACATGACGGACGCCCAACGGGCCGACGGGCGGGGCGTGCTGCTCATGCCGAGCGTGTTCGTCTGGCCGGACGTGGTGAGCGGCTTCGCCCGGCCCTGGCAGCCGACGGTCATCTATCCCGCCCGCGGCATGCGCGCACTGCACTCCACCGGGGTGCCGCGCCCTCCGGAGGCGCTCGCCCGGCTCCTGGGGCGCCGACGCGCCGCCCTCCTGGCCGGGTTGGACACCCCTGCCTCGACCACCGACCTGGCCCGCCGCCACGCTCTCGCCCCCTCGACCGTCTCCGCCCATCTGGCGGTCCTGCGCGAGGCGGGCCTGCTGGCTTCGCGGCGGCAGGGCCTTCAGGTGCTGTACGGGCGGACGCCCTTGGGCGACGCGGTGATGAGCGGAGCCTAGGCCCGCGGCTCGCTGAGCTCGACCGAGCGCAGGGCGGCCGCGAGAGCCCGCTCGTCACCGACGTCGAGGGCCGTGTCGGTGAGCTTGATGACGTGTTCGTCGCCATGGGCGAGAGCCCGCTCCAGGACCTCCTCGGGCGCGAGACGCGTCGGCGGGGCGTGGTCGACCGGCTCCACCGGCGCGTAGATCGCCGTGACCGCCGCCGACGCCCGCCAGGCCGCGTGCAGACTGGGGGCCCACTGGTCCCGGGGGAGCGAATCGAGCGTCCGCAGCACGGCGTTGGGGGCGGTCGCCGCATGGACGAGCATGGTCGGCTCACCGTGGCCGTGGGTGGCGTAGCGGTGGGTCGCGGCCCGGACGAGGTCGGCGAGCCGCTCCTTGGCGGTGTCCGGGTCGGTGACCTCGTCCGCCCACACGGGCAGCCGGCGCACCGCGGCCAGACGGTTCCGGAAACCCACATGCCCCGGCTCGATCGCCGGTACGGCGTCCAGGGCCTGCCCGGCGGTCGCCGGGCCCGGCAGCGACACGAGGCCGGTCACGGTCTGGTGCCGGGCGGCCCAGTAGCCCAGCGCGTGGGCGAGTTCGGTGCGCCGGGGCGCGTTCTCCTCGGCGGCCACCGCGCGGACGGCGTGGCCGACCCGGATGACGGTGTGCGTGGCGCCGCCGTACAGGCCGGGCAGCAGGCGCGGCCACCACTCGGCGAGCACGTCCTTCCAGGGGCGCTCGGCGAGCGTGCGGGAGAAATGGTCGGTCCAGTCCGCGATCCGGCGTGGATCGCCCAGCGCGGAGCGCCAGTTGTCGTCCGTGACGGGGGCCGTGCGGTCGGGGAAGTCCTCCAGCCTGTCCTGGTACCGGTCCAGCCACCGGTGCACCGAACTTGCCTGTCCGTGCGCGGCGAGCGCCTCGACGACCATGGGCGCGTGGTTGGACAGCCAGCCCTGGCGCTCCGGGCCGGACGCGTGGACGCGTTCCAGGGCCTCTTCCAGGTGTCCGCTGGTGTCGCTCATCTCGGTCGTGTCCATGAACGGGACGCTATGCCGGGGGAGATCGGCGGGGATCGGGCGCGGGACGGAACCCGGCGGTGCCGGGAGTCCTAGGTCCCGCGCCCGAACGCGCCCGCGGGCGCCGGAAGGGCGCTGTCGGGATCAGGCGTTGGGGTCGAAGGAGATCCCGGACGGCTTCGCCGAGGTCAGGTGGGAGGCGAAGGCGGAGTCCTTGAGACCGAAGTTGGCGCTGCCGAAGTCATAGGCGCTCAGCTTGTCGCGCAGCGCCGTCGACGGGTAGCCGTTCCAGCCGACCAGCGGCGGGTACTGCCAGGTGCCCTTGGCGTTCTCCGGCGGCTCGTCGTTGGAGTTGGCCAGCCGGAAGCAGTGCGTGCTGATGCCGTCCTTGTGGTAGACGATCTTCGCGTGCGTGCCGGCGAAGCGGACGCCGGAGGCCGCGGTCACCGTGAACGAGCCGTGGTTGGAGGTCGACACGTACTGGACCGTGCCGTTCTGCACCCAGATCACGACGTGCTCCCAGTCGTGCCGGTGCCCGCCGATGCTGGTGTTCGCCAGCGCCTGGTCCTTCTCGAAGTACAGGCCGTACAGGTAGGCGCACCAGCCGTTGTTGCACTTGTAGCGCGAGTACGTGTTGGTGTTGTCCAGGTCCGCGGCGTCATGGCAGTCGCCGCTGAGCGAACCCGTGGGCTTGAGACCGCCGTTGATGGTGCCGTCGGGGCCGATCGCGGGCGTCGAGTAGCAGCCGTCCGTGTCGTAGTCGAAGGCCGGCTGGTAGGTGAACTCGGCGCTCTCGGCGTTGGCGGGCAGCGCCGTGGGCGGGGCGGCGAACGCGACCGAGGGGAAGGCCACCACGAGCGCGGCGGCGCTGGCCAGGCCGGTGAGCCATCTCGTGCGGTGCCTCTTGAACGACGGTGACGTCACTGCGTCCTCCTGGTGTCCGGGGGCGGCCCAACGGCCCCGGGTTACTGGGGAGTTCAGCTTCCCGGCTTTTCATGTCCGCGCCAAGAGGGAGAAGGCATCGCTCCGGTTACGGCCGGCCCAATACTCGGATCATGGAGGTGGCTCGGGGAGGTCGGCGGCTGAGTCCTCCGGGGCGAGGTCGGGCCGCAGTCGCAGCCAGGAGGGCTGACGCAGCAACCCGGCCCGGGTACGGGTGCTGTAGCGGACCTCGCCGACCAGCCGGGGCAGCACCCAGCGGGCGCCCGGCGCCGGCGGCACGGGATCGAAGGGGCACACGTCGGTCGCCGCGGCCGCCAGCAGCGCGGCGAGTTCGATCCGCTCCGCCTCGCTCCAGCCGGTGCCCACACTGCCGACGAACCGCAGCCGCCCTCCGGCCCGCTGACCCACCAGTACCGCGCCCGGCAGACCGGTGAGCCGTCCCTTGCCCGGCAGCCAGCCGCCCACCACGACGTCCTCGCTGCGCATGTTGCGGATCTTGATCCAGGCGCGGGAGCGCACCCCGGGTTCGTACACCGAGTCCAACCGCTTGCAGACCAGGCCCTCCAGTCCGTGCTCACGCGTGGCGCGCAGGGCCTGCTCGCCGTGGCCGACGAGGGCGGCGGGCGTCGACCAGTGGGGACCGGTGAGCCCCAGCTCCTCCAGACGTGCCCGCCGCTGGGCGTAGGGCAGGGCGAGCAGGGAGCGCCGCCCGAGATGCATCAGGTCGAACAGCACGACATGCACGGGCGCTTCGGCCGCCCGGCGCGCGGCCCTGCCGGGAGCGTGGGCGAGCCCCATGCGCGGCTGGAGCAACTGGAAGTCCGCACGCCCGTGTTCGTCCAGCGCCAGGATCTCCCCGTCGAGCACGGCCGCGGTGGAACCGAGGGCGCTGCCCAGCGACGCGAGCTCGGGGTAGGCGCCGGTGATCTCCTCCCCGGACCGGGCACGCAGCACCACACCGCCGTCTCCGGCGAGGTACACCACGACCCGCTGGCCGTCCTGTTTGGTCTCGTAGGCCCACCGGGCGTCCTGCGCGACGGGCGGCAGGGTGCCGGGCGTGGCCAGCATGGGCGGGATCAGCGGGAGGGTCACGGGTGAGTTGTCGACACGAGCACCTTTCGCCACGCACCTCGGGTGCAGGGTTCCCCTGAACGGGCGCCCCCGGAGGTGAGCGCCGGAGGTGAGCGCCGGAGGTGAGCGCCGAGGGTGGGACGCGGCGGACGGGGGGAGCCGGGCTCGTGCGGGGTCAGATGATGCCTCCGTTGGCGCGCAGCACCTGGCCGTTGACCCAGTGGCCGGCCGGACTGACCAGGAACGACGCGACGTTGGCGATGTCCTCGGGGGTGCCCAGGCGCTCCAGCGGGGGCTGGGCCGCGAGGCGGGCGACGGTCTCCTCGTCCTTGCCGTCCAGGAAGAGGTCGGTCGCGGTCGGGCCGGGGGCCACGGCGTTGACGGTGACGTCACGGCCGCGGAGCTCACGGGCGAGGATCAGGGTCACGGCCTCGACCGCGCCCTTGCTGGCCGCGTAGGCGCCGTAGCCGGGAAAGGCCAGGCCGACGACCGAGCTGGAGAGGTTGACGAGCGCCCCGCCCGGGCGGAGCCGGCGCGCGGCCTGCTGGTCGACGACGAAGGTGCCGCGGATGTTGGTGCGGTACAGCGCGTCGAGTTCGGCGAGGTCGAGGTCCGCGATCGGGGACAGGGGCATCCGGCCCGCGGAGTGGACCACCACGTCGACGCCGCCGTAGGTCGCCTCCGCCAGGTCGAACAGGGCGGCGACCTCGGTCTCGTCGGCGACGTCCGCGCGGGCGGCGTACGCGGTGCCGCCGGTCTCCTCGATGCTGCGCACGGCCTCGTCGGCCGCGTCCTTGTTCCCTGCGTACCCGACGACGACCGCGAATCCGTCGGCGGCCAGCCGCTGGGCGATCTGCCGTCCGATGCCGCGCGATCCGCCGGTCACGATCGCGACGCGCTGTTCCGTTCCGTGCTGCTGAGTGGTCATGGCCGCATCCCTTGCCTGTTAGCGCTGCTACGACGTCTTCGTATCGACGATAACACAGAAACGTAGCGGTGGTAACCCCCGACTCGTATCGGTGCTACGAATGCCGTACGGTGGGGGCATGGATGCGAGGGAAAAGATCCTGGAAGCGGCCACCGAGCTGCTGGCGGGCGCGTCGGCCGCCGATGTCTCCACGCGGGCCGTGTGCGAGCGGGCCGGGGTGGGGGCGCCGATGCTCTACCGCCTCTTCGGCGACAAGGCCGGGCTGCTGGCCGCCGTGGTCGACCGGGGCTTCGAGCGCTACCTCGCGTCCAAGCGTGCGGCGCGGCCCGGCGAGGATCCCGTCGAGGACCTGAGGGACGGCTGGGACAACCACATGCGGTTCGCTCTGGAGCACCCGAGCCACTACCGCCTGATGTACTCACCCGAGCTGACCGTGCCCCCGGCCGCCGCCCAGGAGGCGCACGACCTGCTCCACGGCATCCTCGAGCGCTGCGCGGCCGAGGGGCGGCTGACGGTGCCGCCCGCGCTGGCCACCAAGATGATCATGTCGGCCAACGTCGGTGCGGCCCTGTCGATGCTGACCCGACCCGAGCAGTACGCCGACGGGAAATTCGCGGAGCGGCTGCGGGACGCGGTGCTGGACTCGGTGACCCGGCCCGCCGACACCGCCGTACGGGACGAGGGGCGTCAGGTGTCCGTGGCGGCCGCCACGCTCGCGGCGAGACTCCGGGCCGACCTGCCGCCGACGCTCACCACGGCGGAGTCGGCCCTGCTCCAGCAGTGGCTGGAGAAGCTCTCCGAGGAGTGAGGGGGCGGCACTCAGCTGCTCGGCCTGGGCGGCCTGGCGGCGCTCCCGAGGGCACCGCTCTCGGGGCGAGGACTCCTGGGGGCAAGGGCTCCCCGGGGTCAGCGCTCCTTGCGGTCAGCACTCCTCGGGGTCAGCGCTCCTCGGGCGGCAGTGCCTGCACCAGGCCCGACTGGTAGGCCATCACGACCAGCTGGGCCCGGTCCCGTGCGCCGAGTTTGGTCATCGCGCGGTGGACGTGGGTGCGGACGGTCAAGGGGCTGACGAAGAGTTTCTCCGCGATCTGCTCGTTGGAGTGCCCCTCGGCCACCCAGGCCATCACCTCGCGTTCCCGGGTGGTGAGGCCGGTCAGGTCGTCCGCGGCCGCGAGCCGGGTGCCGATGCCGGGGGCCGAGAGGAAGCGGGTGATCAGGGTGCGGGTGGCGCCGGGGGAGAGCAGGGAGTCGCCGGCCGCCACGGTCCGGATCCCGGCGAGCAGGTCCTCGGCGGTGACGTCCTTGCCCAGGAAGCCGCTCGCCCCGGCCCGCAGCGCCTGGGCGACGTACTCGTCGATCTCGAAGGTGGTCAGGATGAGCACCCGGGTGCCGGACAGCTCCGGATCCGCGCAGATCACGGAGGTGGCGGCCAAGCCGTCGGTCCCCGGCATCCGGATGTCCATGAGGATCACGTCGGGGCGGTGCACACGCGCGAGGTCCACCGCCGCGGCGCCGTCGGTGGCCTCCGCGACCACTTCCAGGTCGTCGCACGAGTCGATGAGGATCCGGAAGGTGGCCCGCAGCAGGGCCTGGTCGTCGGCGAGCAGCACGCGGATGGTCATGGTGTCCGTTCCTGGCGTTCCGGGGCGGCGGGGGTCAGCGGGAGCACGGCAGGCCCCACCATGTCCGGCCGGTCGGTGCCGGGGTCGCCCTCGTGGCCGTGCGGGAGCGCGGGCAACCGCAGCCCGGTCGTCATCGCGACGACCGTACGGACATGATCGTCGGCATAGCGCCGCAGGGGCATGCTCATCGGCTCTCCGGTCGTGTCCTGGAACGGCTCCAGTCTTCCTGACCGCGGCGTACTCGTCGTCGTATCTCCGCCGACAATCACGCCTACTGAGAACGCAGTACGCGCCGGGGGCGTCTCCTCCCTGGGCAGGAGACGCCCCCGGCGTGAGGCTCAGTGCCCGGAGGCAGCCCCCGCGGACGTCTCCTCCGCGGCCGACGCGGGGGAAACCGCCGACGTCGCCGCGCGCGGGCGCGGGATGAACGACGCGATGGCGAAGGCGAGGAGCGCGGCTCCCGCGCCGATCGCCATGACGGTCTTGAAGCCGTTCTCGGACGGCAGCGCGTAGCCGCCGAGATCGATCGTCATCTGCGCCAGGACGACACCGGCGATGGCGCTCGCGGTCGACGTACCGATGGACCGCATCAGCGTGTTGAGGCTGTTCGCGGCCGCCGTCTCCGAGGCGGGCACGGCGCCCATGATCAGCGCGGGCATCGAGCCGTACGTGAACCCGATGCCGGCGCCAATCACGCAGGAGATCAGGACCAGGTGCCAGACCTCGGACATCAGCACGATGTTGAGCCCGTAGCCCGCGGCCACGATCAGCGCGCCGATCATCAGCGTCACCTTGGGGCCCTTGGCCTTGGAGACCGCCGCCGAGACCGGGGCGAGGGCCATCATCACCAGGCCGGACGGAGCCATGACGAGACCGGCGGTCAGCAGTGACTTGCCGAGGCCGTAGCCCGTCGTGGTGGGCAGCTGGAGCAGCTGCGGCAGGACCAGCGACATCGCGAACATCGAGAAGCCGATCGCGATCGAGGCGAGGTTGGTGAAGAGCACCTGACGGCGGGCGGTGGTGCGCAGGTCGACCAGCGGCTGGGCGGTGCGCAGCTCGAAGAAGCCCCAGGCCAGCAGGATGATCATGGCCGCGGCGAACAGGCCCAGCGTGGTGCCGCTGGTCCAGCCCCAGTCGGCGCCCTTGGAGATGGCCAGCAGCAGGGAGACCAGTCCCGCGGCCATGCCGACCGCGCCGACCGCGTCGAAGCGGCCGCCGGTGCGGACCCTGGACTCCGGCACGAACGCCAGGACCAGGACGAGGGCTATCGCGCCCATCGCGGCCGACGCCCAGAACAGGACGTGCCAGTCGAAGTTGTCCGCGATCAGCGCCGCGGTCGGCAGGCCCAGGGCGCCGCCGACGCCCAGGGAGGCGCTCATCAGCGCGGTGGCCCCGGCCAGGCGTTCGGCGGGCAGTTCGTCGCGCATGATGCTGATGCCGAGCGGGATGACGCCGGAGGACAGGCCCTGCAGGGCACGGCCGATGATCATCGGTCCCAGGGCGTCGCTGAGTCCGCAGACCACCGATCCGACGACCAGCATCACGACGCTGACCAGCAGCATCCGGCGCTTGCCGAACATGTCGCCGAGCCGGCCGACGACCGGGGTGGCCACGGCGGCGGCGAGCAGCGTCGCCGTGACCGCCCACGCGGTGTCGGAGGCCGGCGCGTCGAGCAGCTTGGGCAGCTCCGGCACGATCGGGATCACCAGGGTCTGCATCAGCGAGACGACGATTCCGGCGAAGGCCAGCACCGCCACCACGGCACCCGGCCGCGGTGGGGTCACGGCACCCGCGTCGGCGGATCGGGCGGGAGCGTCGGACATGAGTGTGCCTCCATGCGGGGGAGCGGGCCGGTCGAGTCTCGGCCGAAGTTAAGTCAGGTGCTTGACTTACCATACTGTCCCCGGCTGTCCTTGCCGTACGGCGGCCGTCGGCCGGCTCCGTCGAAGCCGCCCGGCTGTGCCGCCGGTACCCCCGCCCTCGTGCGGCCCCAGGTTGCGTAGGCTTCCCGCACTGGAGCTCGCCGCACGGTCGGCGGACCTCGGGCGGTTCGAGGGACTGGCCGTCGGAGGGTTCAGCGAAGTCCCGGTGCGGTGGTGAGCATGGCGGGCAGGACGGTACGCGAGGAACAGGTCAGTGCCACCAGGGAGCTGATCCTGACCGCCGCGGAGCGCCTCTTCGCCGAGCGCGGTGTCCTCGCGGTGTCCAACCGCCAGGTCAGCGAGGCCGCGGGACAGGGCAACAACGCCGCGGTCGGCTACCACTTCGGCACCAAGGCCGACCTGGTCCGGGCGATCGCCCGCAAGCACCACGTCCGCATCGAGGAGATCAGGGCGCGGCTGCTGGCCGAGGCCGGCGACTCCACCGACGTACGGGACTGGGTGGACTGCCTGGTCCGGCCCGTGCCCGAGCATCTGGCCGCGCTGGGCAGCCCCACCTGGTTCGCCCGGTTCTGCGCGCAGGTCATGACCGACCCGGTGCTCCAGCAGATCATGGTCGAGGAGTCCATGACCTCGCCGTCGTTGCAGAGGATCGTCGAGGGGCTGCACCGCTGTCTGCCCGAACTGCCCGCCGAGGTCCGTGCCGAGCGCGGCGAGATGGCCCGCCATCTGATCGTGCACATGTCCGCCGACCGTGAACGGGCCCTCGCGGAGAACACCCCCACCCCCCGCGCCAGCTGGCACGACGCGGCCACCGGCCTCGGTGACGTCGTGGTCGCCCTGTGGACGGCCCCGGTCACCCCGACCGGGCGGTAGGGGTCGAGTTACTTGAGTTAGGCAAGGAGAGGGTTAGGGTGGGGGAGCGCCGTCCCCCACGAAACGGTCCCCCGCATGCATGGCAGTTCCAGCGAGAGACCGGCACTCGCCCGCGGTGCCGGTCAGCGCCTCCTGATCGTCGCGGGCACCTCGGACGCCGCCGAACTGCTCTCCACCACACTGGAGTTGGCGGGCTACCGGATCGTCGCCGTCGCGGCTGCCGCCGAGGGCCTCGCGCGGCTGGCCCGGGAGCGCTTCGACCTCGTGGTCGTCGACGCCACCCTGCCCGACGTGGCGGAACTGGGGCGCGTACGGCCGACGTTGGCCCGCCGTCCCCCGGTCCTCCTGCTGATCGACTACGCGTCCCTGGACCGGATCGTGCCCGAACTGGGCCTCGGGGAGCGGGACTACGTCACCAAGCCGTTCCGGGTGGCCGACCTCCTGGCCAGGGTGCAGATCCTGCTGCGCGGCACCGGGGCCGGTCCGGCCCGGGGTGACGGACTGACGTATCGCGACCTCGTCCTGGACGACGCCCGGTGCGAGGCCCGGCGCGGGACCCGCCTCCTGGACCTCACCCCCGCCGAGTACCGGCTGCTGCGCCATCTCCTGGTCAACGCCCACCGGGTGCTCTCCAAGGAGCAGATCGGCCGGTACGTCTGGGGCGAACACCGGGGCGACAACGCGATCGAGCAACTCGTGTCCCGGCTGCGGCGCAAGGTGGACCAGGAGCCGCCGGGGCTGATCCACACCCGCCGCGGCTTCGGCTACTGGCTGGGACGCGTCGACGTGCGGGCGTGAGCGCACGCCTGCAAACGCGCCAGCCGGTGCGCCGGAGCCGAGCGGCACCCTTCAAGTCCCTTGTTCCTGAGCCCAGTTGATGCCTGTGATCCGAGTCACGTCAGCTTCCCGTCAGGCTGTCGGCGGGAAGGCGTCAGCCCGCTCTGTTTGCCTGTGCTCATCGAGGCCTCGACCACTTCGCCCCGGCGCTCCGCCCCTTGGACGAAGCCCCCCACCACCGAGGAGAACCATGGCCGACACCCTGGCCGGTCCCGCGCACGGCGGCGCGGACACCGTCCCCGAGTTCCCCATGCCGCGTGCCGCCCGCTGTCCCTTCGACCCGCCGCCCGCCCTCAAGGCACTCCAGGAAAAGGGGCCGCTCACCAAAGTGCGCCTGTGGGACGGCAGCGAGCCCTGGCTGGTCACCCGCTACGCCGAACAGCGGCAACTGCTCGGCGACCCCCGCGTCAGCGCCGACACCGACCGGCCCGGATACCCCACCAAGGCCAGCCCCGAGGCGGGCGAGGGCAAGCTCAGCTTCATCATGATGGACGACCCCGAACACGCCCGGCTGCGCCGGATGGTGACGGCCCCCTTCGCGGTCAAGAAGATCGAGGCCCTCCGGCCCGCCGTGCAGCGGATCGTCGACGGGCTGATCGACGACATGCTGGCCGGGCCCGCCCCGGTCGACCTGGTCGAGGCGTTCGCCCTGCCGCTTCCCTCCCTGGTCATCTGCGAACTGCTCGGCGTCCCCTACGACGACCACGAGGTCTTCCAGGGCAACACCAAGACGATGGTCCACCGGGGCGCCACTCCCGAACAGCGGGGTGCGGCGAGCCGGGAGATCGCCGCGTATCTGGCCGCACTGATCACCGAGCGGCTCACCGACCCCCGGGACGACCTCCTGTCGAGCATCGCCGGGCGGGTCACCGCCGGGGAGATCGACCACCGGGAGGCCACGGAGATGGCGCTGCTGATGCTGGTCGCCGGTCATGAGACCACCGCCAACATGATCGCCCTCGGGACCGCCGCCCTCCTGCAACACCCGGACCAGCTCGCCCTGTTGCGCGAGAGTGACGACCCGCGGTTCGTCGCGTCCGCGGTCGACGAGCTGCTGCGCTACCTCAACATCACCCACCTCGGGCGCCGCCGCGCGGTCACCGAGGACATCGAGATCGCCGGCCAGGTCATCAAGGCCGGGGAGGGCGTGATCATGGTCAACGAGATCGCCAACCGCGACCCCGAGGTGTTCGAGCACCCCGACCGACTCGACCTCACCCGCGACGCCCGCCGTCACATCGCCTTCAGCTTCGGCGTCCACCAGTGCCTGGGCCAGCCCCTCGCCCGGATGGAGCTCCAGGTGGTCTACGGCACCCTCTACAAGCGCATCCCGACCCTGCGGCTCGACTGCGTCTTGGAGGACGTGAAGTTCAAGCACGACGCGTTCATCTACGGCGTCCACGAGCTGCCGGTGGCCTGGTGACGGCTCCGGTCCCGCGAACAGGTCCCGCGAGCGAGTCCCGCGAACGACCAGGAACAACCAGGCGATCGAGCGAGGGGAATCCCATGAAGGTGGAGCTGGAGGCCGACAAGTGCGTGGCCTCGGGGCAGTGCGTGGTCGCGGCCATGGAGGTCTTCGACCAGGACGACGACGGCATCGCGATCCTGTTGACCGAGGAGGTCGGCCCCGAACTCGCCGACGACGTACAGGAAGCGGCCGCGATCTGTCCGGCCGCGGCGATCCGGCTGGTCCGACCGTGAGGCGGATCGCCGTCGTCGGAGCCTCGGCCGCCGGACTGGCGGCGGCCGAGACACTGCGGCGCGAGGGCTACGACGGCACCCTCACCCTCGTCGGCGACGAGCCCGAACCGCCCTACGACCGGCCGCCGTTGTCCAAGCAGGTCCTGGCCGCGGAGTGGGAGGCCGACCGGCTCGCCCTGCGCACCCCCGCCGACCTCGCCGCTCTCGACCTGGACCTGCGGCTCGGTGTCGCGGCGGCGGGCCTCGACCTCGTCGGCCGCGCGGTGCGGCTGGCGGACGGCTCCGAGGTGCCGTACGACGCACTGGTCGTCGCCACCGGGGTCCGGCCGCGCCGGCTCCCCGGTGAGGGCGCACACGTACTGCGCACCCTCGGCGACGCGCTCACGCTCCGCGAGCGGCTGTCCCCGGGGCGGCGGCTGGTCGTGGTGGGCGCCGGCTTCCTCGGTGCGGAGGCCGCCGCGGTGGCCTGGCGCCTCGGCGTCGAGGTGACCGTCCTCGAACCCGCCGCCGTACCGCTGGCGCACGCGGTCGGCGTGGACGTCGGGCGGATGCTGGCCGGGGCCCACACCGAACGGGGTGTGGACCTGCGGTGCGGGGTCACGGTCTCGGAGGTGACCGAGGACGGGGTCCGGCTGGCCGGCGGCGAGGAGATCGAGGCGGACGAGGTGCTCGTGGCCGTAGGCTCGCTGCCCAACACCGAGTGGCTCGAGGGCAGCGGGCTGGCGCTCGGCGACGGGGTGGTGTGCGACGCGTACTGCGAGGCCGCCGAGAACGTGTACGCGGCCGGTGACGTGGCCCGCTGGCACAACCCGCTGTTCGGTGCCTCGATGCGGATCGAGCACCGCACCCACGCGGCCGAGCAGGGGATGGCCGCCGCCCGCAACCTGCTCGCCGGGCGGGAGGCGCGCAAGACGTTCGCGCCGGTGCCGTACTTCTGGTCGGACCAGTACGACCTGAAGGTCCAGGCGTACGGCTTCCTGCGCGGGCACGACGAAGTCGCCGTCGTGGAGGGCGACTTGGCCGAGCGCCGGTTCGTCGCCGCGTACCGCAGCGGGGACCGGGGCGGCGGTGTCCTCGCGGTGGGCATGGCTCCCAAGGTGCTCCGGCGGTGGCGGCAGGCCGTCGTGACCGGCGCGAGCTGGCACGAGGCCGTGTCGTCCCTCCGCAGTACCTCGTCGCAACGCTCGCCGTAGATTACTTGAGTTACGCAACAAGATGGTAAAGTGGGGTGCATGCCCTCACAGCCGCTCCCCGACGTCCCGGCGTCCCCGGAAGTCATCGAGATCGAGCGGGCGCTCACCCGCATCACCTACCTGAGCACCCGCGCGCGGCAGCACGACCGGCTGATGTCCCTGGCCGAGGTGCCGCTGGACCGTGCGGCCGTGGCCCTGCTGCGGCAGGTCGCCGACACCGAGCCGATGCGTCCCGGGGAGCTGGCCAACCGGCTGGGCGTGGAGGCCTCGCACGTCACCCGTACCGTCCAGCAGCTCCAGAAGTCGGGCTACGTCACCCGCGTCCCCGACCCCGACGACCGGCGCGCCCAGCGCATCCAGCTCACCGGGGCCGGGCAGCAGGCCATCGACCGCATCCGCGACGCCGGCGCCCGCGGCATGCAGCTGGCCCTGTCCGACTGGTCGCCCGAGGAGCTGCGCACGCTCGCCGGCCTCTTCCACCGGATGGTCGACGACTTCCTCTCCTACTCCTTCGACGACGAGACCGAGGAGCCGACGCCGGCGCCGACGTCGACCGGGACCACCTGAGCCGCACCCCTGGGCCGGCGGTCGGCGCGGGGGCCCGCCATGCCGGTCCCCGTACGGGCACAGGCCGCTGCAGGAGGCGTTTGTACCGTCCAGTAATGTGCGCGGCAGCCCCCCGAAGGAGGAACCGTGCCACGGTCCCCACGTTCGCCCCTGCTGCTCGCCGGCCTGCTGGCCACCGCGGGCGTCGCCCACTTCGCCACCCCGCGTTCCTTCGACGCGACCATTCCGCGGGCCCTGCCCGGCGAGCCCCGCACCTGGACCTATGCGAGCGGCGCCGTGGAGCTCGCGCTCGCCGCCGGTCTGGCACTGCCCAGGACCAGGCGCACCGCCGCGCTGGCCAGCGCCGCGTTCTTCGTCGGGGTCTTCCCGGCCAACGTCAAGATGGCCGTCGACTGGCGCCACCGCCCCGCACCGCAGAAGGCGGCGGCCCTCGGACGGCTGCCGTTGCAGATACCGCTCGTGCTGTGGGCGCGCAGCGTCGCGAAGAACGAGGAGGGCCGGGCATGAGCAAGGCGATCGAGACCGGCGACACCGTCGAGGACTTCCAGCTCGCCGACGAGACCGGCACCCCCCGCAAACTCTCCGAGCTGCTGGCCGACGGCCCGGTCGTCCTCTTCTTCTACCCCGCCGCCCTGTCCGCCGGCTGCACCGCGGAGGCCTGCCACTTCCGCGACCTCGCCGGCGAGTTCGCCGCCGTCGGCGCCCAGCCGGTCGGTATCAGCGGCGACACCGTCGAGCGCCAGCAGGAGTTCGCCGGGCAGCACACCCTCGGCATACCCCTGCTCTCCGACCCCGACGGCACCGTGCGCGAGCTGTTCGGCGTCAAGCGCGGCTTCTCCCTGGCCCCGACCAAGCGGGTCACCTTCGTCATCGCCGAGGACCGCACGGTCCTGGAGGTCGTCCGCAGCGAGCTGCGCATGAACACCCACGCCGACCGCGCACTCGAAGCGCTGCGCGCACACCGTAAGTGACGGACCGGACCCGGTTGCCCCGTTTCGGTTGATGCGGTCCGACATAAGGACCATCCTTGACGATATGGAGCACGTCTCCGCTACGGCGGTCACAGACGCCGCAGGCGTGGTGACGGGCTGGAGCGAGGGCGCCCGGCGGCTGACGGGGCACACGGCCGAGGAGGTCGTGGGCCGGGCGGCGCGAGAGCTGCTCGCCGAGCCCCCGCCGGAACCGGCCGTGGCGGCGCTGAAGGGGACCGTCGTCCTGCGACACCGCGACGGCTCCCCGCTCACGCGCTTCGTGGAGGCGTGTCCCGTCCTGGGCACCGACGGCACCCCGACCGGATACGTCCTCACCGCCCGGCCCCCCGGCTCCGGCGAGCCGACCATCGCCGGGCAGGCCTTCCAGCAGGCGGCCATCTCCATGTCCGTCTTCGACACCCGCCAGCACTACCTGCGCCTCAACGACGTGGCCTGCCGGGTCATGGGGGTGCCCGAGGAGGACCTGCTGGGCCGCTTCTTCTCGGACACCGTCGAGGACGCCGAACACAGCCGCGGCTTCCTGGCCACCCTGCGCCAGGTCGCCGAGACGGGCAGGCCGGCCCGCTACGAGAGCTTCACCGGAGCGCCCGCCCTCAACCGGGAACACGCCTGGACCATCGAGATGTGGCCCGTACGGGAGGACGGCACCGAAGAGCTGACCGGCGTCGCCCTGGCCGCCTTCGACAACAGCGACCAGTTCTGGGCCCGCAGGCGGCTCGCCCTGCTCAACGAGGCGGCTGCCGGCATCGGTACCACCCTCGACGTGGTGCGCACCGCCGAGGAACTCGTCGAACTGCTCGCACCCCGGTACGCCGACTTCGTCAGCGTCGACCTCCTCGACTGGGTGCTCGGCGCGGACGAACCACCGACCGTGCTCGAAGGGGACATCGTCCTGCGGCGCGTGGCCCACGGATCCGGCCACGAGGGCACCCCCGAGGCCGCCGTCCGCCTCGGCGAGGCCGACGTCTACCCGGCGTTCTCGCCGCCGGCCCGGGCCCTGCGGGAGGGGCGGGCGGCCCTCAGCCACGCCGGCGAACCCGCTTTCATGCGCTGGGTCGCCGAGCGCAACGCCCGCGCCCCGGCCGGTCGCTCCTACCGCAAGGGCGTCCACTCCATGCTCGCGGTGCCCCTCATGGCCCGCGGCACCACCCTCGGCGTGGTGGTCGCCGTGCGCATCAACCACCCCGACGACTTCGGCCAGGACGACGCCGTCCTCGGCGAGGAACTCGCCAGCCGCGCCGCCGTCTGCATCGACAACGCCCGCCGCTTCGCCCGCGAGCGCACCACCGCCCTGGCGCTCCAGAACAGCCTTCTGCCGCGCGGGCTGCCCGGACAGGCCGCCGTCGAGGTCGCCCACCGCTATCTGCCTTGCGGCTCCCTGGCCGGCATCGGCGGCGACTGGTTCGACGTCATCCCGCTCTCCGGCAGCCGGGTCGCCCTCGTCGTCGGTGACGTCGTCGGCCACGGCATCCCCTCCTCGGCCACCATGGGCCGCCTGTGCACGGCCGTGCGCACCCTCGCCGACGTCGACCTGCCGCCCGACGAACTCCTCACCCACCTGGACGACCTGGTCACCCACCTCGCCTCCGACGACCGCCCCGACGAGGGCGGTGAGGTCGCCGAACTGGGCGCCACCTGCCTCTACGCCGTCTACGACCCGGTCTCGCGCCGCCTCACCGCGGCCGCCGCCGGCCACCCGCCGCCCGCCCTCGTCCTGCCCGACGGCAGCACCCGGCTCCTCCCGCTGACCGCCGGGCCCCCGCTCGGCGTCGGCGGACTGCCCTTCGAGGCCACCGAGATCGAACTGCCCGAGGGTGCCGTCGTAGCTCTCTACACCGACGGGCTGATCGAGGACCGGGACCGCGACGTCGACCACGCCACCGACGAACTCTGCCGGGCGCTGACCGCGAGGACCGACACCCTCGACGACCTGTGCGACACCGTCCTGAAGGCCGTACTGCCCGAGGAACCCGGCGACGACGTGGCGCTGCTGCTGGCCCGCACCCGGGCCCTCGGCGCGGACCGGGTCGCCACCTGGGACGTCGAACCGGACCCCGCGCACGTCGCCGCCACCCGGCAGGCCGCCACCGAGCAACTCGCGGCCTGGGGACTGGAGGAGGCCTCCTTCGTCACCGAACTCGTCGTCAGTGAACTGGTCACCAACGCCATCCGCTACGGCGAACCGCCCATCCAGCTACGGCTGATCCGGGACCGGACCCTCATCTGCGAGGTCTCCGACGGCAGTGCCACCTCCCCGCACCTGCGGCGCGCCCACGCCTACGACGAGGGCGGCCGCGGGCTGCTCCTGGTCGCCCAGCTCACCCAGCGCTGGGGGAGCCGGCAGACCGGCAGCGGCAAGACGATCTGGGCCGAGCAGTCGCTGGAACCGCTCGACTTCTGATCACCGGGCCGGCCGGGCTCACCGGCTTCACTGGAAGGAGCAGCCGGGGTTCGGCACGTCCTCCGAGTACGGCGAGCCGTGCGGCAGCACGTACAGCACTTCCAGGATCAGCGGGGTGGTGCCCTCGTTGCGGCCCAGGTGCACATCGCCGGGTCCGCCCGGCTCGCGCACGACCGTGCCCTGCGGGTACACGCCGTCACTCGCGCAGTCGGAGTGGTAATGGGAGAGCGTGCCCTGCTTCACGTACCCGTAGACCGGCCCGTCGTGGTAGTGCCAGCCGGTGGCCTGGCCCGGCGGCACGGTGATCTCCCTCAGGACGTAGTCGGTGTCGCCCACGGTCTTCTGGGCGATCAGCGTCCCGACCACTCCGGGTCCCGGCGGGGTCGCGTGGGCGGTGCCGCCCGCCAGCACGGTGGCGGTGACGACCGCGCCGGTCATGGCGGTACGAAGCGCGATGCGCATGGGGAAGGCCTCCTGGCTCGGATGCGTGAGCGACGACGTGTCGCAGTGGCGTCGCTGTGAACATAGAGGCAGGAAAGGCGAGTTGGGGCGAGTTGAGGCCGAAAACCCGGATGACACGGTAGGTCGGCACGGTGAACATGGCGGGATGGCGCGACTTCACGACGTCGTCTTCGACTGTGCCCACCCGGCGGCCGTCGCCCGCTTCTGGGCCGCCGCCCTGGACGACTACGCGGTGGCCCCCTACGACGAGGCGGAACTGGCCCGACTGCGCTCCCTGGGGTTCAGCGGGCCCGAGGACGACCCGACCGTGCTGGTCGAGCCGGCCGGCGGCGGACCCCGACTGTTCTTCCAGCTGGTGCCGGAGGCCAAGCGGGTGAAGAACCGCGTCCACCTGGACCTGCTGGCCGCGGACCCGGAGGCGGAGATCCGGCGGCTGACCGCGCTCGGCGCGCGGGTGCGGGCCCGGTACGAGGACCACGTCCTGCTGACCGATCCCGAGGGCAACGAGTTCTGCCTCGGCGCGACGGACTGAGCGCCGGCCGGGCGGCGGCTCAGTCCGTCGCGGTGTGGACGGCGACCTGCGCGAGCGTACGGCCGGTCCGTGCCGAGCGGGCCCGGCGCGGGTCCGGGGTGCCGTGACCGTGCGCCGGACCCTTGGTGGTCCGCACCAGCAGCCAGTTGTCCTCACGGAACCGGGTGAGCGCGTACTCGCCGCGCAGTTTCGAACCGTGCAGGCGGAACGTGGCGTGCCCGTGCTCCAGGGACTCGGCGAAGTCGACGGGGTTCCCCTCGCGGTCGTGGCTGAGCGGCTCGTACGTGCCCTGGTCCCACACGATCACGGTGCCGCCACCGTACTCGCCCTCGGGGATCACCCCCTCGAACTCCTCGTACTCCAGCGGATGGTCCTCCGTCGGCACGGCGAGCCGCTTGTCCTTCGGGAGATCGGAGGGGCCCTTCGGGACCGACCAGGACTTCAGCACGTCACCGACCTGGAGCCGGAAGTCGAAGTGCATGGTGCTCGCGTCGTGGATCTGCACGACGAACCGCGGCTCCTCGCCGCCGGGCCCGTTCCGTCCCTCGGGCTCACCGGTCCGGCCGAAGTTCCGCTTGCCGTGGTAGTCCCGCAGACGCTCGTTCATGCACCCCGAGTGCCCCTTGTGCGGCTCAGAACTCCTCGTGCACCTCCGGGTCCCCGCCCAGGCGCCGGTGCTCGCGGTCGGCGATCGCCGCCATCTCCGCCTCGGTCAGCTCGAAGCCGAAGACGTCGAGGTTCGCGCGCTGCCGATCGCGGTCGCCGGACTTCGGGATCGGCAGGGCCCCGAGCTGGACGTGCCAGCGCAGGATCGCCTGACCGGGGGTGACCTCGTGCGCCCGGGCCACGGCGGTCACGGCCGGGTCGTCCAGGAGGTCCGAGCCCCGGCCCAGCGGGCTCCAGCTCTCGGTCACGATTCCCTTGTCTGCGTGGTAGGCGCGCAGCTCGTCCTGCGGGAAGAGGGGGTGCAGCTCGATCTGGTTGACGGACGGCAGGACCCCGGTCTCCTTCTCCAGCCGCTCGATGTGCGCGGCCGTGAAGTTGGAGACCCCGACCGACCGCACGAGACCGTCCTCACGCAGCTTGATCATGGCCTTCCAGGAGTCGACGTACTTGTCGACGCGGGGGAGCGGCCAGTGGATCAGGTACAGGTCCACGTACTCCAGGCCGAGGCGGGCGCGGGACTCCTCGAAGGACGCCAGGGTCTCCTCGTAGCCGTGGTGGCGGCCCGGGAGCTTCGTCGTCACGAGGATCTCCTCGCGCGGGACACCGCTGCCGGCCACGCCCCGGCCGACACCGGTCTCGTTGCGGTAGTTCGTCGCCGTGTCGATGAGCCGGTAGCCGCTCTCCAGGGCGGTGCCGACCGCCCGCTCCGCCTCGGCGTCGTCCATCGGCCAGGTGCCGAGCCCGATGGCCGGGATCCTCGTACCGTCGTTCAGCGTGTGCGTCGGGATGCTGATCACGTGCGGACCTTCCCTTGACTGTGTCGTCCCCCCAGCCTCACGGATAGGGTGAGCGGTGATCAACCTGACGGGCGGGGACGAGGACAGCGGACGGCTTGGGAAGCACCGAGGAGAAGCGGTCGGCGGGCTCCGGGCGTGCCACGTCACGGGACGTCGCCCGGCTCGCGGGCGTGTCCCACACCGCGGTCTCCTTCGTCTTCAACGGCCGCGCCGAGGGAAACCTCTCACCCGCCACCCAGGAACGCATCCGCGAGGCCGCAGCGGAGCTCGGCGCCGTACGAAGGGGCTCGGTTCACGACGGATGCGGCGAGCTACGGAGCAGGCATGACGACGGACAAGGGCACGGCTGAGTGGGACGCGGGCGTCGAGGTGAACCCGGTCGCGGGGCACATCGGGGCCGAGATCACCGGTGTCGATCTCGCCGGTGAGCTCGACGACGCGGCGGTCGCCGCGATCCGGGCCGCGGTGCTGCGGTGGAAGGTGGTGTTCTTCCGCGGGCAGAAGCTCGACCACACCGGGCACGTGGCCCTCGCCCGCAGGTTCGGTGAGCCCGTCGTCCCGCGCAAGCGGGGCAGCGCCTCGCCCTCGGACTTCCCGGAGATCGAGACCACGGCCGACCGGCTGGAGCTGGGCGGGAAGTTCGGCATGGAGCACGAGGAGTGGCTGCAACGCCGGCGGCACACGCTGCTGCGCGGCTGGCACTGCGACCACGGTGCCCGCATCGACCCGCCCGCCATGACGATCCTGCGCGCCGAGACGGTCCCGCCGTACGGGGGCGACACGCAGTGGGCCAACCTCGCGGCCGCCTACGCCGGACTGTCGGGGCCGGTGCGGGAGTTCGCCGACGGTCTGCGCGTGGAGCACCGGCTCGGCGTCGGCTACCAGCCGCGGCCCGGCGACGACGCCTACGTGCGGCATCTGCTGGACCACCAGGTGGCCTCCCTGCACCCGCTGGTACGGGTCCACCCCGAGACGGGGGAGCGGATCCTCTACGTCAACGGCTACTACGTCGAGCAGATCGCCGGCCTCTCCCGAGCCGAGAGCCGGGCGATTCTCGACATGCTCCTCGAACAGGCGGTACGCCCCGAGTACACGGTCCGCTTCCGCTGGGAACCGGGCAGCGTGGCCTTCTGGGACAACCGCGCCACGATCCACCTGGCCCCCAGCGACAACGCCCACCTGGGCTTTCCCCGGACCATGCACCGGGTGATGCTGGCCGGGGACGTGCCGGTGGGGGTGGACGGCAGGGCGTCGGAGGCGATCACGGGGACGGAGGTGGGGCGGTGGTGACGGGCAGTGGTGACGGAGGCACCCTCCTCGAGCCGCCCTACACCCCCGGTCGCCACCCCAGCGCCGGACCCAGCTTCGTCGCCATGTCCGTCAGGATCTGTACGTAGTCCTCGTGCTCGAAGGTGAACGGCAGGGCGAAGGCCACCTCGTCCACCTCGCGGAACGCGGCGTGCGCGTGGAGGCGTTCGGCGATCTCCTGGGACGTGCCGACGATGTCCGGCGCGAACAGCAGCCGGGCCGGACCCTGGGGCGAGGCGGTGCGAGGGGTGCGCTTCGCCGCGTACTCCTCGTACCTGGCCCGCTGCTGAGGTGAGGCGGAGTCGGTGGGGATGACGACCAGGCCCTGGGAGACACGGGCCTCCTCGCCATCGGGGTGGGCGGCGCGGAAGGCGCGGATGTGCGCGAGCTGGATCTCGGCGAAGTCGTACGGCCCCTCGGGCGCCTCCGCCTTGACGACACTGCTGGTCAGGAAGTTCATGCCGTGCTCCCCGGCCCAGCGCGCCGAACTCAGGCTGCCGCCGCCGTACCAGAGCCGTCGGCCCAGGCCGGGGGAGTGCGGCTGGACGCGGTCCGAGAAGACCTCGAAGCCCTGCACCCCGCTGAAGTCGCTCGCCGGCTTGCCCCGTACCAGGTCGAGCAGGCGCCGCACCCGCTCGTAGGAGAAGTCCTCGGCGTCCGCCGTGTCCGGGTACAGCGCCCCCTTGACCTCGTCGAAGTGCATCGGCGGGCCCACGCTCACGCCCGGGTTGATCCGGCCCCCGGACAGGATGTCCACGGTCGCCAGGTCCTCGGCGAGGCGCAGCGGGTTCTCCCAGCCGAGCGGGGTGACGGCCGTGCCCAGCTCGATGCGGCGGGTGCGCTGGGAGGCCGCCGCCATGACGGCGACGGGCGAGGAGATGCCGTACTGGAGATGGCGGTGGCGCAGCCAGGCGCTGTCGAAGCCGAGCCGCTCACCCAGTTCGATGATCTCCAGTGTCGACTCGTGGCCGCGGCGCGGATCCGCCTCGTCGAACAGTCCGATGGTCAGGAAGCCCAGCTTGCGCAGGGGGCGGGGGGTGGACGGCACGGGCTCCTCCGGGACGCTTGATGAATCAAGTAGTACTGCTGGGGCAACTCCGACGCCGTCCACCGTGTTCCCGTCTCAGCGCAGCGGAATGATCACCTCGTCCTCGACGGGCGGCTCGATCTCCTGGGCGAGGTTGCCGGTGGCCGCGAAGCAGCGCAGGTGCACGGCCTCGGGGGTGACGTCCAGCCGCAGGAAGCACTTGAAGAACGGCGGGCTGTAGGTCGCCGAGCTCGGTGAGAAGAGCTGTGTGTAGATCTTGCGCACCGGGAGCCGGAACCGCGAGGTGCGGTCGGGGCGGCCGCCGGCGCCCAGCAGACTGGCGATGAGCCGGGTGCGGAAGGTGACGCGGGCCGGCTCGCCCGGCAGGCGGGTGGGCGGGATGCCGAGCCGCTCGGCGATCACCGCGGTGGCCTCGGCCTCGGTGAGGGTGAAGAACCGGCGCAGGCGCAGGCGGCGGCCGTAGAGCCTGCTGTAGAAGGCCAGCGAGTCGCCGCGCAGCGGATAGCAGCGGAAGTCCTGCTCGGTGACGTCGGCGATCGACACCCGCGGGATGGTGTGGGTGGCGTGCATGAACGCACCGCCGCCGCCCGAGACGACGTACTGGATGGTCCGCCCGTCCACGTCGACCGGGTAGCGCTGGTAGTTGTGGATGTCGCCGCCTATCGCCGCGACGAAGTGGTGCTCCGGGGCGCGCACGATCTCGTCGACCGTGCCGCCGCCCTCGATGGCGCAGGGGTGGTGCTCGCCGTCCACGTACAGGGGCGAGCCCGTGATGAGGATCTTCGGGCGGGGGCCCTGGGAGACCTCGCGCAGCCACGCGCCCTGTTCGGCGTCGAGGGTGCCGAGCAGGCCGGTGTCGATGCCGATGATGCGCAGCTGTCCCGCGTCGACGGCCCAGTACGGGCCCGGCTGGACGGCCTGTTGGACCGGCTTCGCGCGCAACCGGCGTGCCTCGTCGAGGCGTTGGCCGTCTTTCGCGCGCGGTCGGTGCCAGAGCAGGGAGCGCAGCCGGGCGCGGGTCAGGGGACTTGGCGCGGGCTCGGGATCGAGGGGCGGGGCGTCGTCGCAGAAGACGCGCATGAAGGCGCCGAGGTCCTCGTACCAGTCGTGGTTGCCGGGTATCGCGTAGATGGGCGCCGGATAGTCCTGGTAGGGGCGGAAGAACTTGGTGCCGTAGTCGTCCGCACTGCCCACGGGGTAGATCACGTCACTGGCGACGACCGCGAACCGGGTGTCCTGACTGACCTTCAGAAACCCTGGGACGACGGCGTACTGGGGATCGTCGCCCTCTCCGGTGTCGCCGATGACCATGAACGAGAAGCGCTCGGGGTCCTCGCGGCGGATCACCTTGTCGGCGGGTGCCCCGGCCGCCGCCCGCTGGGCCACCCAGCGGTTTCGGGTACGGCCCGTGGGGTCCCCGAGCCAGGAGGCGACCACGCCGTTGCGGGCCGCCCACAGCGTCCTCGGGTTCAGCCAGGAGATCTTCTCGACCTTGGGCGGCATCAGCCGCTTGTACTCGCCGAGTTGGGCAGAGCCCCAGCCGGCGCCTTCGGCGGTATCGCGTGAGGAGTCAGACACCGGTGCACCGTAACAACGATCTAGAACCGGCCCGACGGGGGAGTCACCTTCGCGGGCCGCGGGGTACGGCCCAGTTCGGATCCTGCGGTGCGCGGGCCTGGACCACCCGGTGCTCCTGGACCTCCTGCCTGTCCTGGTTCTCGAAGAGCGAGTCGGACTGCGGGGAGGTGTGCGCGGCCGAGGCGGACGCGCGGTTCCAGTCGCCGTCGCCGAGCACCAGGAGCGGGTCGAACATGACCACGACTCCCGCCAGCAGCAGGAAGATCGCCGGTCCCAGCAGCATGGGCAGCAGCAGCGAGGTGGGTGAGTCGCCCGCCCACGGTCCGCCGGTCCTGCCGTGCACATGGACGCTGACCGCGGACATGCCCGTGTAGTGCATCCCCGTCACCGCGACACCCATGATCAGGCTGGCCCCGAGACTCGTCAGGAAGCCCCGGATGGTGACGGCGGCCCACAGGGCGGCGGTCGCGGCGACGATCGCGATGACCACGGAGAGCGCGACGATCGCGGGGGCGTAGTGGATCGTCCCGTTGAGGTGCAGCGCCGCCATGCCGAGGTAGTGCATGGCCGCCACGCCGAGCCCGGTGATCACGCCCGCGAAGGACAGGTTCCGGGTGCTGGCGCCCCCGTAGCCGACGATGAAGACGCCGATGCCCACGACGACGATCGCCACGGCGAGACTGAGCACCGTGAGTCCGACGTCGTAGCGGATCCGGGTCTCCACCACCTGGAAACCGATCATGGCGATGAAGTGCATCGTCCAGATGCCGCAGCCGATGGAGGCGGCGCCGAGCGCCAGCCAGCCGGGCTTCCACGACTGGTCGCTGAGCAGCGTCCGCACGATGCAGCGCAGCCCCAGGGCCCCACCCAGGCACGCCATCAGATACGCGGCGACCGGAGTCACCGCGCCGTAGCGGAAGCCGTCGACCGTACCTTCCATGAGCCAACTCCCCCCAGAGTCTTGGCTGGTTGTGGAGGAAGGGTGACGGCTGGGGATCGCGTTAATCAAGACATTACCGTGGGTAAGCGAAGAACTCCCTGGGAGTGACGTTGAACTTTAGTCACACGGCGACGAGTTTCGGCCAAGCGGGCTCATGGGGCTCGCGGATGTGCCAGAGTTGACCGATCTTCAGCATTTCCGTGTTCCCGGGCGCCCGGTTCCGATCAGGAAAAGCGGTTGTCGGTCCGTCGTGTGTCGGGGACGATCTCGGCCCGTGACGACACGCACCGAACCTCCCGCCCGTCCGCTCGCCCTGATCACCGGTGTGGGTCGCACCGTCGGCATCGGCGCCGCCATCGCGCGGCAGCTGGCGGCCTCCGGGTGGGACATCGCCTTCACCTACTGGCACGCCTACGACGCCCGCATGAGCTGGGGCACCGAACCCGGCGCGACCGAGGTGATCGAAGGGCTGCTGGCCGAGCGGGGTGCCGCGACCGCCGGGATCGAGGCGGACCTCGCCGATCCCGACACCCCGGCCCGGGTCTTCGACGAGGCGGAGCGCCGGCTCGGCCCGGTCACCGCACTGGTCATGAGCCACTGCGAATCCGCGGACTCCGGTCTGCTCGACACCACCGTCGAGAGCTTCGACCGGCACTTCGCCGTCAACACCCGGGCGACCTGGCTGCTGATCCGGGAGTTCGGCCGCCGCTTCACCGCACCGCCGGGCACCGGCCGGATCATCAGCCTCACCAGCGACCACACCGTGGGCAACCTGCCCTACGGGGCGAGCAAGGGCGCGATGGACCGCATCACCCTGGCGGCCGCCCATGAACTCGCCCACCTGGGCGTGACCGCCAACGCCGTCAACCCCGGTCCCGTCGACACGGGTTGGATGTCCGAGGAGATCCGGGCGCACTGCCTCGCGGCCACCCCGCTCGGCCGCCTGGGCACTCCGCAGGACACCGCGCACCTGGTGGACTTCCTGTGCTCACCTCGGGGGCAGTGGGTCAACGGCCAGCTGCTCCACAGCAACGGGGGCATGGCGTAAGGGGAGTTGTACCGCTGTATCCCGCCTCACGTGAAGAACTCGCCGAGCAGGGGCAGCAGCAGGGACGTCCGCCGCATCAGGGCCATGTGCGTGGTGGCGGGGAGGACGGCCAGCTGTGCCTCGGGGATCAGCCGGTGCATCTCCGCCGCGTGCTCCACGCGTACGAAGTCGCTGTCGCCGACGAGCAGCAGTGTGGGCGCCCGCAGCCCGCGCAGGTCGTCGGCGGTCCAGGGCAGCGGGGCCTGCGCCGCCGCGGAGACCTTGGCGAGGAAGTCCTGGAAGTGCCCGGGATCCGGGGCGACGGCCGCGTAGGCGTCGGCCATCTCCTGGAAGTCCGCCTGGCTGGGCAGCCGGGGCGAGCTGTAGTCCGGGACGCGGACCTCCTCGTGGACACCTTCCTGCGTGTACATGGCGGCCGCGAGCGCGAGCCGCCCCACGCGCTCGGGATGCCGGACGGCGATCTCCAGCGCGACCAGCCCGCCCAGGCTGAACCCGAAGAAGTCGGCCTGCCGCACACCGAGTTCGTCGAGCAGCGCGACCACGTCGGTGGCCAGGTTCGCCACGGTCAGGTCACGGTCGATGTCGGCGGTGCGGCCGTGCCCCTGAAGCTCGGGAGCCACCACCCGCCGGCCGGCGGCCAGCTCGGACAGCACACCCGAGAAGGTCAGGTCCACGGTGAGAACCCCACCGTGGAGCAGCACGAGGGGACGGCTCTCCCCGCGGTCGGCGCCATGGACCTCGTAGTACATCTCCAGCCCGTTGACCTTGGCGTAGGCAGAGCTGCTCGGCATCGTCATCACGTCCGTTCTGGGGAGTCGTATGTGAGGAGGACCGGGGCGGGGCGGGAAAGTCATCGCGGGGACCCGGCGGAAGGCTCGGTGAACCTGCCCTAGAGCGCCACCACCCGACCGCTGCGGCCTTGAAGCCGGACCGAGGCCACCGTCGCGCACACCGCCGCCGTGCCGAACAGCGTGCCGCAGGCCACCGCCGCGGTGTGGGTGTCGCCCGCGAGAGCGGCTCGCAGACCGTGCGCGGCCCAGTAGCCGGGGGAGACCGGCGCGACGTCCGCGACCCAGGCCGGCAGGACGGCGAGCGGGACGAGCGCGCCGCCGACGCTGCTGAGGAGCATGCCGCCGATGTCGTAGGCGGCGGAGAGCTCACCCATCGACCGGACCAGCACACCGAGCAGTGCCCCGAGGCCGAGCAGTGTGCAGCTCCAGCTGAGCAGGACGCCGAGCAGCAGGAAGGGGTGCGGGACGCGCAGCCCGAACGCGCACACCCCGAAGCCGACGATCAGCAGTTGCTGGGCGAGCAGCGCGGTGAGGACGGGTGCGGCCTTGCTCAGGAGCAGCTCCGCCGGGTGCAGGGGGGTGCCGCGCAGTCGGTCCCAGGTGCGGCCGAGGCGTTCGGAGAGGATCGCGTTGCCCGAGATGCTGAGCGCGAGCAGCGAGAAGGTGACCAGGGTGCCGACGACCGCCTGTTCGGTACCGGCCGCCCGGCCCTGCGCGGAGAGGTAGAGCGGGCGCAGCAGGGTCATGAAGACCAGCGGCAGGATCATCCGGCTCAGCAGGGGGCCGGGTTCGCGCAGCATCAGCAGCGTGTTGTGGCGTATCAGGACGCTCAGGCGGGTCATGGACTCATGCGGCGGCATCGCGGGGTTCCGTCCTCTCGGGCGCCGTGGCCTGCGACGCCGTGGCTTCCGACACTGTTGCTTCCAGGGAGTGGTAGAGGTCGTCCAGGCCGGGTCGGTGGATGTCGACCGAGACGGGTGTGCGGCCGGAGGCGAGCAGGGTCGCCAGGTCGGCGCCGGGATCCGCGCTCGGCATGCGGACCTCGGGTTCGGCCGGATCGGCGAAGGTGACCCTGAGCTCTCCGGGAAGATGCCGGGTGAGCTCCTCCTGAGTGCCGCGCGCGATGACCCGGCCGGCCCGTGCGAGCGCCAACGTGGCGTCCAGGTCGACGAGTTCGGGGAGGTAGTGGGTCGTGTAGACGACGGCGGCACCGGCTTCGGCGCGAGCCTTCACGGCGGCCAGCAGGGCCGAGCGGGTCTCCGGATCGGCGCCGGCCGTCGGCTCGTCGAGCAGCAGCAGGGGTGGTGAGCCGACCATCGCGGTGGCCGCCTGGACCCGGCGCCGCTGCCCACCGGACAGGACGCCCACGGGCCGGTCCGCCACCGCCGACAGCTGAAGTTCCTCCAGGACCCGTGTGATCCCGGCCTCCCGGCGCCGGGCGCGGAGCCCGGCCAGCCCGGCGAACAGCCGCAGGTTGTCCCGCACGGTGGCACTGCCGTACAGGGCGAGCTCCTGCGGAGCCACCCCGACGAGCCGCCGTGCGGCCCGGCCCTCGCTCAGTGCGTCGTACGGCCCGACGCGGACGCGGCCCGCGTCGGGCCGCACCAGGCCGGTGACGATCTCCACGAAGGTCGACTTGCCGGCGCCGTTGTGGCCGATCAGGCCGACGATCTCGCCCGGCTCGACGGTCAGGTCGAAACCGTCGAGCGCGCGATGACGGCCGTAGGACTTCACGAGGCCGTGTGTGACGAGCATCCGCCCTCCCCATGTCTACGGTGTATACGTCTACACTGTAGACCCATGAGTGGCAGACGGGAAGAGATCCTGGACGCGGCCCTGGCCATCGCCGACGAGCGGGGCCTGGAGGCGGTGTCGATGCGTGCGCTCGCCGAGCGGGTCGGCGTCACGCCGATGGCGCTGTACCGGCACGTCAAGGACAAGGCGGCGCTGCTGGACGGCATGGTCGGACGCCTGCTCTCCGCGCTCCTTCCGACGGACGCGGCGCCCGGGGCTCGGGAGCGGGCCTGGGACGAACGGCTCGACGCCCTCGCCCATGCCTGCCGGGAAGTGACCCAGCGTCATCCCTGGGCGGCGCACCTGCTCTTCTCCCGCCCCGCCGTCACACCGGATGCCGTGCGCGCGGTGGACATCATCTACCTCGCCCTCATCGAAGCCGGGGTCCCGGAGCCGCAGGTGCCCCGACTGGAGCGACTGATCAGCACCTTCGTCATCGGCTTCGCCACCTCGGAGGCCTCCGGCCGCTTCACCCCCGGCGCCCTCGACCCGCGCGGCCGCCGCGGACAGCTCCCGGACAGTGAACTCCCGGGCCACAGCCGACTCGGCCCTTGGCTGGACCTGCCGGTCGACCTCACGGCCGAGTTCGAGGCGGACCTGGCGGACATCCGGCGGCTGGTGCTGGGGGCTGCGCGGGGAGAGGCGTGAGGGGGGACGGGATGGTGAGGGGGCGAGTGGCCGTGTCAGCAACCGGAGTGGAGCCGGCCGGCGGGTCGGGCGTGCTGGTCGGTGTGATCGGGCCGTTGGCGCGGCCCGGCTGGGTCGAGGCGGGGCAACACCTGCTGGCCGGGATCGAGGTGGGCGTCGGTGAGGTGAATGTCGGCGGTGGGGTCGATGGTAGGGCCCTTGAGCTGGTGGTCCGGGACACCGCGGCGGATCCGCGGCGGGCCGAGGCCGCCGTCGACGAGTTGGCCGGGCTGGGCGTGGTCGCCCTCGCCGGGGAGTACCACAGCGTCGTCGCTCGCGCCGCCGCGGCCCGCGCCGACGCGCTCGGTCTGCCGTACCTGTGCTCGTCCGCGGTCCTCGACGCGCTCACCGAGCGGCCGACGGACCGGGTCGCGCGGCTGTCGCCGCCGCAGTCCCGCGGCTGGCGCGTCTACGCGGACTTCCTTCTCGACGCGGGGCACACGCGTATCGCCGTCGCGACCCAGCCGAGTGTGTACTGGGCGTCCGGAGTGCGCATTCTGCGGGACCACCTCAGCGCGCGCGGCGGAAGCGTCGTCGAACTCGACGTGCGGGAACATTCCCCGACCGCCCTGTGCGACGCGCTCGTCGAGCATCGCGCGACGGCTCTCCTCCTCCTGGTCGGCTCCCCGGACCCCGCGGTGCCGATCGTCCGTGCCGTCCGCCGCGACCGGCGTCTCGCCGAGATCCTGATGGGCGCTCCGGCCGGCCAGCCGGAGTTCCCCTCATGGGGGACGCTGCTGGGCGGCGACGGTACCGGGATTCCCTTCCTGCGCTATCTGCCGCAGAAACTCGGCCCACTTGGCGTACGGGTCGAGGCGGCCCTGCGCGAGCGGCTGGGCCAGCCCCCTTCGTTCGTCGCGTACGAGGGCTACGACACGGTCGCCGTCCTCGCTGACGTGCTGCGAAGGCACGGCACGGACCGGACGCGGATCGCCGGGTCCTGGCCGGGCGTGGCCGTCGAGGGCACCCGGGGCCGGATCGAGTTCGGACGTACGCCCGGGAGCAACGTCTGGCAGTGGGCCGGGGCACCGATCCAGGTCGTGGACCGGGACCCGGCCCACCCGGACCGCTTCCGTGTCCTCCACGCCGACTGAGGGCGCACGAGGCGTCGAACTCGGTGGGGGCAGCGCGCTCGCCTTGGTACGGTGCGCCTGTTGCAGCCGCCTGGACGATCAGGCCGAAGCTCACGGGGAGGGCCGGGGGATCATGCAGGTCTCGGACGTTCCGCGGGCCGTGGCCGCGGCCAGGGCGACCGCCACCGCACTGGGCCTCACGGCCGACGACGCGATCGTTCTCCATGACTCGAACAAGCTCACTCTGCGTCTGCTGCCCTGTGACGTCCTGGCCCGGGTGGCGCCGGTGGCGGATCAGGTCGCACAGCTCGAGGTCGAACTCGCTCAGCGGCTCGCCGAGGTGGGATGCCCGGTGGCCGCGCTCGACCCTCGGGTGGAACCGGGCGTCCATGAGCGCGACGGCTTCGTGATCACCCTGTGGACCCACTACGACCCCGTGACGCCTCCGGAGATCCCGCCCGCCGACTACGCCCACGCGCTGACGCGTCTGCACGCCGGCATGCGTGAACTCGCCGTCCCGACCCCGCACTTCACGGACCGAGTCGAGCAGGCTCAGCGACTCCTGGCGGACCGTGAGCGCACGCCCGCCCTCGCCGACGCGGACCGGGAACTGCTCGGCGACACCTTGCGAAGCCTGCGGCGAGCGATCGGCGAACGCGACGCCGCCGACCAGTTGCTGCACGGCGAACCGCACCCGGGAAACCTCCTCCCCACCCAGTACGGGCCGCTCTTCATCGACCTGGAGACCTGCTGCCGCGGCCCCGTCGAGTTCGACCTCGCCCACGCGCCCGACGAAGTCGCCGGGCACTACCCGGGCGTCGACCAGGGCCTGCTGCACGACTGCCGGCTCCTCGTCCTCGCGATGATCACCACCTGGCGCTGGGACCGGCACGACCGACTCCCCAACGGCCCTCGCCTGCGCGCCGAATGGCTCGACCGGATCCGGGCGGCGCGCGTCTAGCCTCCGCTGCGTGGGACACCGTACGGAGGGTCTGCCGGGCGTGGTGGTCGACCGGCCGCCCGGTGTGGCTGACCGATGATTTTCGCGCCCCGTGCTGGTCTGTACGTCCAAGAGCGACGCACGGGAGGCCGACGCCATGCGGAAACTGACCTTCGCCATGAACATCAGCGTGGACGGCTACACCGCCGCGCCCGGCGACGACCTCGGCTGGAGCGTGCCGAGCGACGAGCTGTTCCAGTGGTGGTCAGACCGGGTGGACCAGACGGGCCTGGCGCTGTACGGGCGCAGGCTGTGGGACGGGATGAGCTCCCACTGGCCGACCGCCGACAAGGAGCCGGGTGCCACCCCGGCGACGATCGAGTACGCCCGCCGCTGGCGGGACATGCCGAAGGTGGTGTTCTCCGCCACGCCCCGCTCGGTCGACTGGAACACCCGTCTGGTCACCGGCGACGCGGTCACCGAGATCACCCGGCTCAAGGCCGACGACGGTGCCCCCATGGAGATCGGCGGTGCCACCCTCGCCTCGGCCGCCATGCGGGCCGGGCTGATCGACGAGTACGTGCTCGTCACCCATCCGGTCCTGGTGGGTGGCGGCACGCCGTTCTTCACCGCCCTGGACCACTGGGTGAATCTCAGCCTGGTGGAGACGCGGACGTTGTCGGGCGGCGTGACCGTGACGAAGTACGAGACCAGGCACTGAGCGCCTTTAATCGAACTTGCGTTTTATTTATGGGGCCGGTGGTAGGACACCGTCATGCCCCTCACCACCCTCCCCGAACAACTCGTCCGCACCCTCCGCTTCACCCGTGGCGTGCCCGGGCGGTTCGTCGTCTCCGGCGGTGGCGAGACCGTGCTGTTCCTGCGTGGTCGCACCGGTGACGACCCGGTGACCTGTCTGTGGGCGCTGGACGTCCCTTCCGGGAGGGAGCGGTTGCTGGCCGATCCCGTACGGCTGCTCGGGGCCGGGCAGTTCGAGCGGAGGGGGCGGGTGGGCGGCATCGAGGCGTACGCCGCCGACGCGGCGGCCGGGGTCATCGCCTTCGCCCTCGGCGGTGGGCTGTGGAAGGTGGACTCGGGCAAGGGGGAGCCACGGCGGCTGCCCGTGGTCGGACCGGTCACGGACCCTCGTCCCGACCCCACCGGCCGCCGCATCGCCTACCTCTCGCACGGCGCCCTGCGGGTGATCGAGGCGGAGGGCGCGGGGGACCGACCGCTGGCCCGACCACCCACCTTCGACGTCGAGTTCGGGGTCGCCGCCCACACCGCCGCCACGTCCCTCGACGACGCCCGAGGGTACTGGTGGTCGCCGGACGGAAGCCGGCTGCTGTTCGCGCGGACGGACTGCGCGGCGGTCCAACCCTGGCCGACAGCCGATCCGGCCGACGGAGGCGACCTGACCGACCTGGGCACCCCTCCCGACCGGCCCGACCGGCCCGACCGGCCCGACCGGGTCGGCGCGGGCGACGCGGCCCGCGAAGTCCGCCGCACCGCCCTCGCCGGCACCCCCAACCCCGACGTGACGCTGTGGCTCACCGGGCCCACCGGGCTCGACAGCCCTCCCGTGCAGGTGAGTTGGGACCGGCTCGCCCATGAGTACGTCGTGGGCGCCGGATGGGACGCGCACGGACCGTGGGTCCTGGTGCAGTCCCGTGACCAGTGCACCGTCCGCCTCCTCGGCATCGACCCCGGCGACGGCCGGACAGCCGTCCTGGACGAGCAGCGCGACGCACACTGGGTGCACCTCGTCCCCGGACTGCCCGCCCGTACGGCCTCCAGCGCCCTTCTCACCCACCACGACACGAGCGGCACCCGCCACCTCGCCCGGAACGGAACACCCGTCACGCCCAAGGGACTTCAGCTGCGAGCTGTGCTCGACATCGACGGCGAGGACGTCCTGTTCACCGCCTCCGACGACCCCACCGAGACCCACCTGTGGAGCCACAGCCCCAAGTCGGGCCTACGGCAAGTGAGTTCCGGACCCGGTGTGCACTCCGGCGCCCGACGCGGCGGCACCCTGGTCCGTATCACCCGGGACGCCGAACGGCCCGGCGGGCGCGCCGAGGTGCTGCGCATGGGCCGACCGGCCGTCACCGTCCTGTCGTACGCCGAACGCCCGGTGCTGGACATCCACGCCGAGCAACTCGTCCTGGGGCCACAGGCGTTGCGCGCCCGCCTCCATCTGCCGTCCTGGTACCGCAGGGGCAGTGGCCCGCTGCCGGTGCTCGTCGACTCGTACGGCGGGGCGGCGCTCCAGCGCGTCACCGCGGAGCTGGACTGGCGGGTCCTGCTCTCGCAGTGGTTCGCCGAGCAGGGATTCGCCGTGCTCACCACCGACGGCCGCGGTACGCCCGGCCGCGGGCCCGCCTGGGAACGCGAGGTGTACGGCGACCTGTTCGGCCCCGTCCTCGACGACCAGGTCACCGCCCTGCACGACGCCGCCCGCCGGTGTCCCCAACTCGACCTCGGCCGGGTCGCCTTCCGGGGCTGGTCCTTCGGCGGTGCGCTCGCCGCACTGGCCGTGCTGCGCCGCCCCGATGTCTTCCACGCCGCCGTGGCCGGCGCGGGCGTCGCCGACCAGCGGCTCTACCACGCGCACTGGCGCGAACGGTTCCTCGGCCATCCCGACGCCCACCCGGAGCGGTACGACGCCTGCGACCTGCTCCGCGAGGCACCGCGGCTGACCCGGCCGCTGCTGCTCGTCCACGGGCTCGCCGACACCAACGTCCCGCCGGCCAACACCCTGCGCCTCTCCGCGGCGCTCAAGGCCGCCGGACGCCCGCACGAACTCCTGCTCCTGCCCGGCATCGGTCATCAGCCGATCGGCACGACGGTCACCCGACAGTTCCTGGAGCGGCAAGTGAGCTTCCTGCGGCGCCACTTGGGCATCGAGCCGGCCACGCCCCGCTCCGACGCCGGGACGCCGCGCCCGTCCTAGAACGTGCGCTTGAGCAGGTCGAGCAGTGCGGCCCAGTGCCGCTCGTCGCCCTCAGGGTGGTACGCGGCGGTGTCGGCCTGGGTGAACCCGTGCGGGGCGCCCTCGTAGACCTCGCAGCGGTGCCGTACACCGGCCTCGGTCAGCGCGGCTTCGAGGCGCTCGATCTGCTCGGGCGGCAGCGAGTGGTCGTTGTCGGCGTGGCCGAAGTACAGCTCGGCGGTGATGTGCTCGGCCACCAGGTGCGGGCTGTCCGGGGTGTCCGTGGCCAGGCGCGCACCGTGGAAGCCGGCCGCCGCGGCTACCCGGTCCGGGTAGGTGCCCGCGGTGAGCAGGGACAGCCGCGCGCCCATGCAGTAACCGGTGACGGCGACCGGGCCCTCGGCGACCTCGGGCCGCTCGGCCAGCCAGCGCAGATACGCCCCGGCGTCCCGCATCGCGAGCTCGGGCGTCAGCGCCTGCATGACCGGACCGATCCTCTCGAAGATCTCCGGCCGCGCGCCGGGGTCGATGAACTCGGGCAGCTCGAAGACCGGGGTGCGTCCGTGCCGGTAGAAGACGTTGGGCACGAGGACCGTGTAGCCGGCCTCGGCGAGCCGGTCGGCCATCGACCTCAGCTGGGGGCGCAGCCCGAAGGCGTCCTGGAAGAACAGGACGGCGGGCCGGGACGCCCCGTCGGCCGGGTGGGCCAGATAGGCGTCGGCGATGCCGTCCTCGGTGGGGATGTCGACGTCGGTTCCCTGAACGGAGGTCATGGGAGGTGCCTCTCTGCGCATACGACGGCGAGCGGGTCGCCGGCCCGGCGGAACCGGGGCCGGGCACATGGTTGCACGCACCACCCAACCGGCCGCCGCAGCCCCCTCCCACTTGAGGACCGCTTTACTCGAACCGGCTGGTGTCGCCCGCCCCGTACCGCACGATCTCCGCCTCGCCGTCGGAGAAGTCGATGACCGTCGTCGGTTCGGTGCCGCAGTCGCCGGAGTCGACGACCGCGTCCAGTACGTGGTCGAGACGGTCCTTGATCTCCCAGCCCTGGGTCATCGGCTCCTCCTCGTCGGGCAGGAGCAGGGTGCTGGAGAGCAGCGGCTCGCCCAGCTCGGAGAGGAGCGCCTGGGTGACGACGTGGTCGGGGATGCGGACGCCGACCGTCTTCTTCTTCGGGTGCTGGAGCATCCGCGGCACCTCCTTCGTCGCCGGGAGGATGAAGGTGTAGCTGCCGGGAGTCGACGCCTTGATCGCGCGGAACACGTCCTTGTCGACCCGTACGAACTGGCCGAGCTGGGCGAAGTCCTGGCAGACCAGGGTGAAGTGGTGCCGGTCGTCGAGATGACGGATGCTGCGGATCCGGTCGATGCCGTCACGGCTGCCCAGCCGGCAGCCGAGCGCGTAGCAGGAGTCCGTGGGGTACGCGATCAGGGCGTCCGACCGGATGCTCTCGGCGATCTGGCTGATGGCGCGGGGTTGCGGGTTGTCGGGGTGCACGTCGAAGTACTTGGCCATCCGCCGAGCTTATGCCGTCGTGGCGGGACGGGGACGCAGGCCGGGAAGCGGCGACTCCGCCGACCCGGCCCGGACCGGGTCCGGTGCCTCGTCCGTCTCGAACTCCTGCACAGCGAGGACAACTCCGCCCAGTAGGGACACCCCCTCCCCGCCGCTCCACCACACTCTCCGCGCGAAGGGCACCTTCACGCCCGCCTTCTCCACACCCGACCGCGTCCGGCCCCACGACCCCCCGCCGTCCGTGAGGTAACGTCCCGAACGGTATGCCGTAAAGGACGCGACGGGCGGGGAGAAGGGTGACGTGGCTGGTCAGGGGGGCGCGACCAGGGGGAGTCGGGGGCGGGACGCCGGGGGCCCGCCGTGGGCCCGGGAGCTCCTGGACCATCTGCGGCCGACCGGAGGTGACATCCGCAGGCTCGTCACCTGGCTCGCGGAGACGGTCGACGGCACGGCCTCCCTCCACGACGGCGCCGGAACCCTCGTCGCCGGACCCGGCATGCCCCTGGACGAGACCCTGGTCGCGGACATCCGCGCCGGCCGCATCGCCTCCGCGGCCTCGGCGGACGAGGGCGGCCACCTCCGCCTGCTCAGGATCGAGCACCCGAACCCCGCGGAGGCCGGCGTGCTCGCGGTCTCCCGCCCGGCCCCCTTCGACCGGCGCGCCTCCGACATCCTCGCGCACACCGCGCAGGTCCTCGAACTCCTGCTGCGCGCCCGGGAGACGACCGCGGCCGGGCGGCGCCTGAAGCGGGCCACGTCCGATCTGCGCCTGGCCATACTCCAGTTGCTGATGGTGGAGGACACCGTCTCCGCGCGCCGCGTGGCCGCCGGGTTGTGGCCGGGGCTGCTCGACACCGACACGGCCTGGGTCTACGTCCTCGAGGGCGACGCCGCGGAGCGCGACCGGCTCGCCGAGGAGTGCCTCGGTGTGACCGGCGACCGGGCCCTCGTGGTGCGGTGCCCGGCCATGGACGAACACGTGATCATCGTGACCACCGGTGACACCGCGGGCGATGCCCTGCGCTCGTTGGTCCACCGCAACCCGGGCACCCTCCTCGGCGGCAGCACCCGCCAGAGCCTCGCCCGGACCGCCGCCGCCTACGGCCAGGCGGTGAGCGCCCTCGCCGTGGCGCGCGTACGGCCGGACAAGGCGGCCGTGTACGCCGAACGCAACCATCCCGAACGGCTCATGGACCCGATGGCGCTGCGCGCGTGGACCGCCCGGCTGCTGCACCCGCTCGACACCCTGCCGCACCACACCCGCGCCGAGCTGCTGGTCACCACCCGCCTCGGCCTGGAGTTCACCGCCGTGAGCGCGGCGAAGGTGCTGGGTGTCAGCCGCAACACCGTCCGCGCCCGCATGGAGCGCGTCGAGTCCCTGCTGCGCACCGACTTCACCGACCTGACCGTCCGCGCGACCGTCCATCTGGCCCTGAGCACCCAGGTCAGCCTCGCGGACGGGCAGGGCGACCCCTCCGCCGCGCGGCAGGCCCGCGCCCGGCTGGGTGATCTGCTGACCGGGCCCGCGCTGGAGACCTGGGCTCGGGAACTGCTCGGACGCCTGGACAGCGACGCCCGCGATCTGCGCCGCACCCTGCGCAGCTGGATCGCGGCCGGCGGGAACGCGGAGCGGGCCGCGCAGACACTGGCCGTGCACGCGCAGACCGTGCGGGAACACGTACGCAGCGCCGAACCGGTCCTCGAACGCCGGCTCATCGCCTCCGGCAGTGATCTCTACGAGGTCGTGCTGGCCCATCTGGCGACCGGGCAGCTCGAACCCCCCGTCCTGTTGCGGGACGATCCGGGCCATCCGGACTCACCTGTGCACGGGTGAGTGCTGTGCCGCGCACAGCGGGCATCGGCGCGATTCCCAGGAGTCCGCAGGTCACGTAAGTTCGACGCACCGCAGGGGGATCGACCGGAACGGGGGACCGGTCGCGCCCCCTGCGAGGCGTTTCTCCCGCGTACGACGGGTACTCGTCCGGCTCCGGAACGACTACCGCTGGAGGAGGCCCGGAATGACCAGCAGCACGGAGACCGGCGGCGCGACCGGCACGCCGGACAAGGACTACAACCTCATCTGGTATGTGGAGGCGTGCCTGAGCAACGCGCTGCGGCTGGAGAGCTACATCCAGGACGCGGAGCGCGGCAAGGACACCGAGGTCGCCGACCTGTTCCGCAAGGCCCAGGCGGACAGCCGCAAGGGCGCCGAGATCGGCAAGGGACTGCTGCGCGCACGGCTGAACGGCGGCTGACCCCACAGGTGAGGAAGGGCCGGACAGACGGGTGTCCGGCCCTTCCGCCGTGCCCAAGACGTGAGGACTCCCGGTTTCCTGGTGACGGCGGGCCCGGCATGCGGCTACCGTACCGGTCAGTAACCTGACCGGATCCAGGAGGCGACCAGCCGTGCCGCAGCTAGAGCTCGACGGGGCAGTCCTGTTCTACGACGACGAGGGCCCCCGCGACGGCGACGCCGCACCCCTCGTCCTCATCCACGGCTGGACCGCGAACCGGCACCGCTGGGACCACCAGCTGGCCCACTTCTCCCGCACCCGCCGGGTGATCCGGCTCGACCTGCGCGGCCACGGCGACAGCGGCGGAGCGGGCGTGCGCAGCATCGAGGAGCTGGCGCGGGACGTCCTCGCCCTGCTCGATCATCTGGAGGTCGACCGGTTCGTCCCCGTCGGGCACTCGATGGGCGGCATGATCGCCCAGACCCTCGCGCTCTCCCACCCCGGCCGGGTGGAGCGGATGGTGCTGGTGAACTCCATCGGCAGGATGACGTACAGCCGGGGCCGGGGTCTGCTGATGGCGGCCTCCACCCGCGTCCCGTTCAAGCTGTTCGTCGCCACCAACATCCGGCGCGCCTTCGCGCCCGGCCATCCCCGCGAGGAGATCCGCGCCTGCGTCGAGGCCTCCGCGGCGCTTCCGCGGGAGGTGGTCATGACGCTCTACGGCGCCATGCGGGCCTTCGACGTCCTGGACCGGGTGGGGGAGATCGCCGTACCCGTGCTGCTCGTGCACGGCTACCACGACATCCAGTTGCCGGTGGCGCAGATGCTGCGCATGGCGAAGGCGTACCCGGACGCGGAGGTCCGCATCATCGACGCGGGCCATGAACTCCCGGTGGAGAGGCCCGCGGAGCTGACGGCCGCGCTGGACCGGTTCCTCACCGAGAAGGCGCCCGTCGGCTGAACGGCGGCGGTCCGCTCGCCTGCCGCGTGGGTTCCGCCGGGCGCGCCCCCGACGGAACCCACGCCGTCAGGCGGCGAGTGCGGAGACCTCGCTCCGGGCCGGCTTGGGTTCGAGGACCCGTTCGGCCAGGTAGCCGAAGAGCAGTCCGAAGCCCGCCCACAGCACGGCCTGGACACCGAGGGAGGCCAGCCGGAACTCCCACAGGTCGGTGGCCGGGAAGCCCTTGGGGGTGTTGTCCCCGGCGGGCAGCACGACCATCGCCACCGCCACCACGGTGACGAAGGCCACGCCGGCCGCGGTCGAGGCGTTCCAGTTGCCCCAGGCCGGGGCCAGCCTCCGGCCCAGCAGGACCGCGCCGATCCCGAGGAGCACACTGAGCGCGATCATCAGGACGAACAGGGCCGTGCGCTGGTCGATGGTGTCCGGGTCACCCACCGCGGGCGGGTTCGCCGGGTACTTGAGGGTCGGCACCAGGTAGACGGTCAGGAAGCCGCCGAGGGCGACCAGACCCGCCGTCGCCCGCGCCCCGAACCGGCCGATCCGGCCCAGCGCGAAACAGAACGCCAGTGACACGAGACCGCCGATGGCGACCCCGAACACGAGGACTCCGGTGGCGAGTCCGGCCGTCGACTGCACGGAACGGCTGACGAGTTCCTCGCCGTGTTCGTGCGCGCCGGACTCCTCGAAGGCGATGGCCGCGTCCACCGGGCCCTCCCCGACCAGGTAGGCGAAGACGAAGGCCAGGACGCCGGCGCCGAGGCCGGCGAGCATGCCGCGCACCAACAGGGTGCGTACGACTGTGGAGTTCATGGTGGTTCGCCCCGCCTCAGTGGCAGGGGAAGCCGAGCAGGTGGCGTGCGTCGTGCACCCACTCGTGGACGCCCTCGCCGGAGACGAGTGCGGTGGCGCCCTGTTCGGCGCCGACGAAGTACAGCAGGACGAGCATCAGGATGCCGAAGAAGACGGCCCAGGGGACGAGCGCCCGCACCGGCAGCGGGGTGATCGCAGGGGTGGTGGGCGTGGGGGCGGCAGTGGACTGCGCCATGGCGAGACCTCCTCGGGAACAACGCGTCCCGCATCGTGTGGAGCACTCGACGACGGCGTGGGGTCTGACTCACCACCGCCTCGCGGCCTTTCGGCCGAGGGGTGGCACACAGTGGCGCGACCGTGCCGGGCTTGCACCGGACTTCCGTGGCGCCGTCGTCCTTGTCGTCCCAGATGGTAGGGGCAATGGCGGCATCGGCCAACATGGCGTACGCCACCTACGATGAACCGCCCCCCGGCGACCCGACGAAAGGGCCCGTATGACCGTCCGGCTCACCCTGCTGTGCGCGGCCGCCCGCACGGAGCACACCGTGCGCTTCGCCGACGACCCGCTCGACGAGCGGGCGTTGCGCGAGGCACGGGCCGTCGCCGCGGCCGTCCCGGGAGCCGCCATCGTCTGGACGGCACCCTCGAGGCGATGCACCGAGACGGCCCGGGCGCTGGGCCGGGAGTCCGCGACGGTCCAACAGGCCCTGCGGGACCTCGACATGGGCTCCTGGCACGGCCGCACCCTCGACGAGGTCGCGGCCACCGACCCGGCCGGGCTGGGCAGTTGGCTCACCGACCCGGAGGCGGCGCCGCACGGCGGGGAGAGCGTCACGGCGCTGTGCCGCCGGGTGGGCGCCTGGCTGGACGCGCTGCCGTCCGACGCGGGGCGGGTGCTCGCGGTGGTCGAACAGGCGGTGGCCCGGGCCGCGGTGCTGCACGCCCTCGCGGCGCCCCCGCAGGCGTTCTGGCGCATCGACGTCCCCCCACTGGCCACCGTCGACCTCACCGGCCGCGCCGGCCGCTGGAACCTGCGGATGCCGGCCCTGGCGGTCAGCCCGGGGCCCCCTGCGCCGTGAAGCGGCCGCACGAGACGGTCGTACGGCGCGGGTCGACGGCCCAGGACTCGGGGTCACCCGGGAAGTCGGCCGTACACGAACAGGTGCGGCTCGGGCGCGGCCTCGGGGTGGTCCGGGATGAACTCCACGACCTGCTCGAACTCCACCACGAATCCCGCGTCGCGCGCCACGGCCACCACGTCCTCGGCGGCGAAGCTGGTGGCCCGGACCGGCCGGCCCATGAACTCGATCGCGAGGTCCTCCACGTCGGCGGGCACGGTGGCGAGCACCAGGCTGCCGCCCGGGCGCAGCGCCCGCGCGAGCCGGGCCAGCACCTTCGACTGGTCCGCGCGGGACATCTGGAGCAGCGAGAAGTACACGCACACCGCGTCGAACGCGCCGTCCTCCAGCGGCAGTTCGCGGATGTCGGCGAGCCGGAAGGCGGCCCGCGGCACCTGCCGGGCGGCGAGATCCACCATGACGGGGGAGACGTCCACCCCCAGGACCTCGTGGCCCGCGTCGGCGAGGGTCGACGCCGTGGGGCGGCCGGTGCCGCTGCCGACGTCCAGGACCCGGCTGCCGGGCGCGAGCCGTTCGAGCAGCCACGCCAGGGACGCCAGATGCGCCTCGGAGCGGGCGAACGCCTTCTCGTACGTCAGCCCCAGCGCGTCGAAGACCACTGCTGCCGGCTGTCCCTCTTCGGCCACGACCTGCTCCCCCCTCGCGGTGTCCGGGCATCGTAGCCCGGCGGCACCCGGACCCGGTCCGGCTTGCGGACGAAAGCCGAGGCAGGGCAGGGTTCGACGGTGGCCACCTTGCTGATCGTGCATCACACGCCCTCGCCCAACTGCCAGGCGATGTTCGAGGCCGTCGTCTCCGGAGCGACGGCCCCGGAGATCGAGGGCGTGCGCGTCGTGCGCCGCGCGGCCCTGTCCGCCACCGCCCCGGACGTGCTGGAGGCGGACGGCTACCTGCTCGGCACCCCGGCCAACCTGGGCTACATGTCGGGCGCCCTCAAGCATTTCTTCGACCAGGTCTACTACCCCTGCCTCGACGAGACGCGCGGCCGCCCGTTCGGCGTCTACGTGCACGGCGGCAACGACGTCACCGGAGCCCTGCGCGGCATCGAGTCGATCACGACGGGTCTCGGCTGGCGCCGTGCGGCCGACCCGGTGACCGTCACCGGCGAACCCGCCAAGTCGGACATCGAGGCGTGCTGGGAGCTGGGGGCGACGGTCGCGGCGGGGCTGATGGAGTGACGCGCCCTCAAGAACCTCCCACCGTCGGTGGCCCCTGCGGTCAAGAGCCCCCCGGCGTGATCAGCCCGCTTTCATAGGCCAGCACCACGGCCTGCACCCGGTCCCGCAGATCCAGCTTGGACAGGATCCGCCCCACGTGCGTCTTCACCGTCGTCGGGCTGAGGAACAGCCGGTCGGCGAGTTCCGCGTTGCTGAGCCCCGTCGCGAGCAGTCGCAGCACCTCTAGCTCTCGTGGGGTGAGCCCGGAGAGGTCGCGTCGCACGTCGGCGGTGGCCGCCGCCTCCTCACGGTGGGCGAAGCGCTCGATCAGGCGTCGGGTGATCGCGGGCGCCAGCAGGGCGTCCCCGGACCGCACCAGCCGTACGGCGGCCACCAGGTGCTCGGGCGTGACGTCCTTGAGGAGGAAGCCGCTGGCTCCCGCCGTGAGCGCCGCGTACACGTAGTGGTCGAGGTCGTACGTGGTCAGGATGATCACCCGGACCTCGCCCGCGGAGTCGTCGGCGAGGATGCGCCGCGTGGCCTCGATGCCGTCCATGCCGGGCATCCGGATGTCCATGAGGACGACGTCGGGGCGGCTGCGCCGGACCGCGGCGACCGCCTCCGCCCCGTCCGCCGCCTCCGCGGTCACCTCGATGCCGTCCGCGGCCAGGATCATCCCGAACCCGGTCCGTACGAGGGCCTGGTCGTCGGCGATGACCGCTCTCAGCCTGTCCTTGCTCACCTCGTCCTTGCTCACCTCGTCCTCGCTCACGCCGTCCGCCACGGCAGCTCCGCCCTGATCCGGAAGCCGCCGGCCGGTGTCGGACCGGCCGTCAGCTTCCCGCCGTAGACCGCGAGGCGCTCGCGCAGCCCGATCAGCCCGCGCCCGTTCCCGTCCGCGGGGACCCCGTCGCGGACCCCGCCGGTGTCCCTGACCTCGATCTCCAGCAGGTCGTCGGACCAGCCGACGGTGACCACGGCCTCGGCGCCCGGCGCGTGCTTGAGGGTGTTGGTCAGGGCCTCCTGGACCACCCGGTACGCCGTCAGGTCCACACCCGGCGGCAGAGGTTCCGAGGGCAGCGACACCGCCACGCCGACCGGGGTCCCCGCGGCCCGCACCCGGTCGATCAACGCGCCCAACTGCCCAAGCCCCGGCTGCGGTTCGAGACCGTCGGCGGGGGAGTCCGGCCGGCCGGTGTCCGTGGCGGCCAACAGGCCCATCACATGCCGGAGTTCGGCCATCGCGGCCCGCCCCCCGGCCTCGACCGCGAGCAACGCCTGCTTGGAACGCTCCGGCGCCACGTCCATGACCTTGCGCGCCGCCCCCGCCTGGATCACCATCACGCTGACATTGTGGGTCACCACGTCGTGCAACTCGGCGGCGATCCGGGCGCGTTCCTCCTCCACGGCCCTGCGGGTCGCCTCCTCATGCACCCGTTCGAGCGCGGCGAACCGGTCCCGGCTCGCGGCGAGCCGCCGCTGCCCGAACCGGACCACGCTGGCGAGGACCCCGGCCACCAGCAGCACCACCCCGGGGCTCGACCAGCCCGGCAGCACCGGATCCGTCGACCGGAAGGCCACCCCGGCCAGCACGGCCGCCACCACGAGACCGGTCATCGCCCCCGCCCGGTAGCGGCTGTACATGACCGCGCTGTACGTGCCGATGACACAGGTCAGCACATTGATCCAGGAGGCGTCGTCACCGATGCCGAGCGCCGCGCCGACCACCACCGCGAACACGGCCAGCGGAAACCGCCGCCGCGCCGCCAGGGGCAGCGCCGACAGCACGACCAGGGCCCAGGGCTGGGTCGGTTCCCCGCCCTCCGCTCCGGGCGCGGGCGGCCGCGGTGGCGACGGGGGGACCGGCACCCCGTACTCGACGTGCGACACCCGCACCGGCCCGTCGCCCGGATAGCGGGCCGCCACCACCAGCGCGACCACCGTCAGCAGCACGGCCAGCAGGACGTCGAAGTACACCGACCGCCGCGACAGCGACGCGCCCTTGGCCTCCGGCCGCAGCGCGAAACGCACCTGCCGACGCCATCCCCGCAGGTACTCCGTCTCCATGCGCCCATTCTCGTGGCCCCGAAGCCCCTCGCGCGTCCCTCCGCATGACCAGCACCCCCTCCGCCGGGCGTACTTCGCAGGGATGACCCCGCTCCGGCTCCTCCCCGCGGAGGGCCGGATCTCGGCGCCCCGGCCGACGCGCCGCGGACCCGCCCGTCCGTACCTTCGCCACGCCGACGCAACCGCGTGGCACCCACGCGTCTCGCCGGTCTCGGCGCGGACCGCCCGACGACATCCCAGTAGGGGGCTCTCTCCCATGACCCAAGTCATCGAACTGAAGGGCGTGGCCAAGCGCTACGACGACTGCGCCGCACCCGCGCTCGGCCCGCTCGACCTCTCGGTGGCCCAGGGCGAGGCCCTCGCGGTGACCGGACCCTCCGGCAGCGGCAAGTCCACCCTGCTGAACCTCGTCGCCGGGCTCGACAAGCCGACCGAAGGCACGGTGACCGTCGGCGGACAGCGGATCGACCGGCTCGGCGAGCACGCCCTGGCCCGGTTCCGCCGTGAACGGATCGGCATGGTCTTCCAGTTCTTCAACCTCCTCGACGACCTCACCGTCCTCGACAACATCCAGCTCCCCGCCCAGCTCACCGGAGTCTCGCGGCGTACCGTGCGGGCCCGCGCGACGGAGCTGATGGAGGTCCTCGGCATCCACAAGCACGCCCGCGCGTACCCCGGCCGTCTCTCCGGCGGTGAACGCCAACGTGTCGCCGTGGCACGGGCGTTGGTGAACAACCCGGCCCTGCTGCTGGCCGACGAACCGACCGGCGCCCTCGACAGCGCCTCGGGCCAGGACGTCCGTGCACTCCTCGTCGACCTGCACCGCGGCGGGCAGACCATCGTGCTGGTCACCCACGACCCGGCCCTGGCCGAGGCCTGCGCGAGCCGTACCGTCCACCTCGTCGACGGTCATGTCGCCCTCGACTCCCGGGCGGAGGCCGTGCGATGACCGGACCGCTCGTCCGGGTGATCCGCTCCGGGGTGGGCCGGCGCCGGGTGCAGACCGTGGTCATCGCGATCGCCACGATGATGGCCGTCGCGGCCGCCGTCGTCGCCGGTTCCCTCATGGTCGTCGCCGACGCGCCCTTCGACCACGCCTTCGCGGAGCAGCAGGGCGCCCACCTCACCGCCGGGTTCGACCCGGGCAAGGCCACCGACGAACAGCTCGCCGCCACGGGGAGACTGGACGGGGTCACCGCGAGCGCCGGGCCGTATCCCAGCGCGATCCTCCAGGTGACGGACTCGCTCGGCCGCAAGCCCCCGGCGATGACGTTCGTCGGACGCACCGGCCCGCACGCCGCCGTGGACGACCTGGACCTCACGGCCGGCCGGTGGGCGAGCAAACCCGGTGAGATCGTGCTGAGTTCCTCCTACCAAGGGCCAGCCTTCAAGGAGGGCGACACCCTGACGGCCTCCGGTACGACGCTCACCGTCGTCGGCTTCGCCACCTCCGCCAGCAGGACCGCCGACGCCTGGCTGACTCCCGCACAGCTCAGGGCACTCGGCTCGAAGGACGTACCCGTCACCCGGCAGATGCTCTACCGCTTCGACGCGGCCGGCTCGAAGGCCGACATCGCCGCCGACCGCAAGAAGCTCGCCGCCGCCGTCCCCGCCGGGGCGCTCCTCGGCACCCGGTCCTACCTGGACACCAAGCGCGCCGCCGACAGCGGAGCCGCCCCGACCATCCCGTTCCTGGTCGCGTTCGGCGTCCTCGGCATCGTCATGTCCGTGATCATCGTCGGGAGTGTCATCAGCGGCGCGGTCGGCACCGGCCTGCGCAGGATCGGCATCCTCAAGGCCATCGGCTTCACCCCGAGCGAGGTCGTCCGCGCCTACGTGGCCCAGGCGCTCGTCCCGGCGGGCGTCGGCATCGCGCTCGGTGTCGTCCTCGGCAACCTGCTGGCCCTGCCCCTCCTCGACGACACCGAGCAGGCGTACGGCACCGCTTCTCTGTCGGTCGCCTGGTGGGTGGACGTCGTGGTCCCGGCCGGCGCGCTGCTGGTCGTCGCAGCCGCCGCCTTCGTCCCCGCGCTGCGGGCCGGGCGGCTGCGCACGGTCGAGGCCATCGCCGTCGGCCGGGCCCCACGCACCGGACGCGGACAGTGGGCACACCGCGCGGCGGGCCGCCTGCCCCTGCCCAGAGCCGTGACCTACGGCCTCGCAGGCCCCTTCGCCCACCCGGTCCGTACCCTCGCCATGCTGCTCGCCGTCGCGTTCGGCACGATCGCGGCGACCTTCGCCGTCGGGCTCACCGCCTCGCTGAACGAGGTCGGCCGGATACAGGACCCCGAGGACCGGGCCGCCGTCACCGTGTTCACCGGCGGCCCGACCGTGGCCCGCGGCGAGCACGTCCCCGCGCCCGGCACCACGGAGCCCCGGCAGGCCGATCCGGCACAGGTGAGCGCCGCCATCGAGGCGCAGTCGGGCACCGCCTCCTACTACGGCGAAGCCCAGAAGGACGCCACCGTGACCGGGGTGACCGGAAGCGTCCGGGCCACCCTGTTCCACGGCGACTCGAGCACCGGCGCCTACGCGACGACCTCCGGGCACTGGCTCGACGGCACCGGGCAGGTCGTCGTGCCCGGCCAGTTCCTGGAGACCACCGGCACGGAGATCGGCGACACCGTGCGCGTGACCGTCGGGAAGGAGACGGCCGCCCTGCGCATCGTCGGCGTGGCCTTCGGCAGCACGGACGACCAGCTGGAGATCCAGGTGAACGGCGCCGACTTCCCCGCGACCGAGCCCCAGGTGTTCCTGGTCGACGTGAAGGCGGGCGTCTCCCCGACCGCGTACGCCGAGCAGCTCTCCGCGCGGATCCAGCCCCTCGGCGCCGAGGCCACGGCCACCTCCCCGTCCCGGCAGGGCAACATGGTCCTGATCCTGAACACCATGGCCGTGCTCCTCACGCTCCTGCTGGTCTGCGTGGCGGGCCTCGGCGTGCTCAACTCCGTCGTCCTCGACACCCGGGAGCGCGTCCACGACCTGGGCGTGTGCAAGGCGATCGGCATGTCACCCCGGCAGACCGTGAGCCTCGTCCTCGCCTCGGTGGCCGGCATCGGCGTGCTCGGCGGCCTCGTCGGCGTCCCCGCCGGATACGCGCTGCACGGATTCGTGCTGCCGGTGATGGGACACGCGGCGGGCACCGACCTGCCCCGGTCCGTCCTCGACGTGTACGGGACCCCGCAACTGCTCCTGCTGGGCCTGGCCGGCCTGGTCATCGCCCTGCTGGGCGCGCTGCTCCCGGCGGGCTGGGCGGCCAGGGCCCGTACGGCGACGGCGCTGCGCACGGAGTAGGAGTACGTGTCACTCCGGCCGGCGCAGGCGTCACTCCGGCCGGAGCAAGCCTCACTCCTGCCCGCGCAGGCCGACCACCAGGTCGCGGGGGAGGCCGTGGGTGTCGTGGAGGTAGTCGTAGTCCTCGTCGCTCAGCGGCCCCCGGTACCTCGGCCCCGACAGCAGCCGGCGCCCGCGCTCCAGCAGCCGGTCGAAGCCGCGCTCCTCCTCCAGCAGCGCGTCCCGGACGGGACCTGTCCCGCGGGTCTGCCGGAAATGGTCCAGCGTGTGCTGGAGGAGCTCCACCGGCAGGTCGGTGAGGGTGCCGGACGGGTCCTGGCGCCGCAGGGCGGTGAGCAGTCGGCGGACCAGCCGGCGCAGCACGTATCCGCGCCCGGTGGCGGACGGCCGTACCCCGTCGCCGATGACGACGACGGCGGAGCGCAGATGGTCGCCGACCAGGCGCAGCGAGGGCTCGTCCAGGGACCACGGCAGCAGCCGCCTCCAGGGCTCGAACAGGTCGGTGTCGTGGACCGAGTGATGGCCCTGGAGGACGGCGACCAGGCGCTCCAGCCCCATGCCGGTGTCGACGCCGGGGCGCTCCAGGGGCTGGAGCGAGCCGTCGTCGAGACGGCGGTAGCGCATGACGACGTGGTTCCAGACCTCCACCCAGCGCGGGTCCGAGGTGGGTGTGCCCTCGGGCGGGGTGTCGCCGGTCCACACGAAGATCTCCGAGTCCGGACCGCACGGGCCCACGGGACCGTTGGACCACCAGTTGTCCTGGCGGGTGAGCTCCACCGGGACGCCCGACTCCTCCCACGTGCGCAGGGAGTCGAGGTCGGGGCCCACCTGTTCGTCACCGCCGAAGACCGTGGCGTGCAGTCTGTCGTGGGGGATGCCGAAGCCCTCGCGGAGCAGCTCGTACCCCCAGCGAAGGCTCTGCGAGTGCCCGTAGTCGCCGAGCGACCACGAACCGAGCATCTCGAACACCGTCAGGTGCGTGGCGTCGCCGACCTCGTCGAGATCGGTGGTGCGCAGACAGCGCTGCACATTGACCAGCCTGCGGCCCCGGGGGTGGGGGCGGCCCTCCAGGTACGGCGTGAGCGGGTGCATCCCGGAGGTCGTGAACAGCACCGGGTCGCCGGGCGGCGGCAGCAGCGTGCTGCCCGTGATCAGGTGGTGTCCGCGCTCGCGGTAGAAGTCGGTGAAGACGCGTACGGTCCGGTCCGTGTCCATGGCGGGGGTCCTTCGGTCTCGTGGGACCGGAAACGACCGCGGGAAGGGGCGACGACCAGAGGTCCTGCACCGGCGGTCCGTTTCCGGCCGCCGGGGGAGTGGGTGAGGTCAGGCGTCGGCAGCCGGCGAGCTGGTCGCTCGCGCGGCTGCGGTGTGGGTTCGGCTGAAGACCTCCATGCGATCGAGCGTACGCACGGGGCCACGGGCCGTCACCGGGTTTTCCCGGCGAGGACGCCGCCCGTGAGTCGGACGTCCGTGCCCGTGCGCCGCCCGTCCGTCGGACGTCCGTGCCCTTGCGCCGCCCGTCAGGGCGAATGCCCGCACCACTGGGCCCACCCGTCAGTCGGATCTCCGCGCCAGGACGCCGCCGTAGCCCTCGCACCAGTGCTCCTGCCGCACCAGTGGCCGACCCCCGTGCACCGCGCGTGCCTCGGTCAGTGCGATGCGCAGGGCCGGGCGTATCTCCGGGGGCAGCGCGCCGACCTTCGGCCAGTGCACGACATGGAGGGCGACGTCCCGCAGCTTGGTGTTGGTGCGCTGGGAGACGGTCTTCAGGACCTCCCAGCCGTGCTCGGGGCGCAGACCGCTCAAGGCGACGAGGACCCCGATCGCCTGGTCGACGACGGCATGGGAGACAGGGGCTTGCCGGAGCTGGGAGACCTCCTCCTGGAGTTCCTCGATCTTTCCGACCAGCTCTTCGCGTTCCGTCATGTACCGCCCTGTCGCCCTCTCCCCCTACCGCACGGCGACTCCGCCGGCCGCCGACTCTCCAGTCTTGACGGCCAGGTCCGGAGGCCACGAGCCGCCGAGCGCACACCTTGTGACCAGGCAGGACAGAAAACGAAACGCCGCCCAGTACCTTTGTGGCATTCGCGGGTAGGGGTGAAGGAGAAGACGAGCCGAGAGTGAAGGACCCGACTGCGTGGAGACGCTCACCTTCGACAGTGACGACCTGGAGCGCACCGAGGAGTTCCTCAGCCAGGCGTACGCGAGGATGCGCATCGGCAACGGCACCCCGGACAGCAGCCGCGCGCAGATCCACCGCGCCGCGATCGACACGGTCAGCGTCGACGAACTCGACCTGGACTTCGACATGAGCTACGCCGTGACCCCGCTGGGGCGGATCTGCCTGTGCGTGGTCCACGACGGCACTATCGAGGACCACGTCTACCAGGGCGTCTCGGACTCCTTCGGACCCGGCGACGTGGTCTCCTTCGCGCCGCCGGACCTGTCCTACGCCGGCCGGATCCACGCGGCCCGCTACAACATCACCATGCTGGACCCCGAGCTGCTCACCCAGGTCGCGGGGACCGCGGACCCGCTGCGGCCGGAACCGGTCCGGCTGACCGGGCACCGGCCGCTCAGCCCCGGCGCGGGCGACCGGCTGCGCGCGACCATCCGCTATGTGCAGGACCACGTCCTCGCGGACCCCTCCGTGGCCGACCAGCCGCTGGTCGCCTCCACCGCCGCCCAGCACCTGGCCGCGACCGTCCTGGCCACCTTCCCCAACAGCGCGTCGACCGACCCGACGGGCCCCGACCGCCAGGACGCCCATCCGGCCGCCCTGCGCCGCGCCCTCGCCTTCATCGAGGGCCACGCCGACCGGCCCCTGACCGTCGCCCAGATCGCGGAGGCGGCCCACGTCAGTGTCCGTGCCCTCCAGTACGCCTTCCGCCGGCACCTGGACACCACCCCGCTCGGGTACGTCCGCCGGGTCCGCCTGTCCCACGCCCACGCCGAACTGGCGGCCGCCGACCCCGAGCAGGGCGAGACGGTCACCGACATCGCCGCCCGCTGGGGCTTCTACCACCCCGGCCGCTTCGCCACCCTCTACCGGAGCTCCTACGACCGCTCACCGCGCCGCACCCTCCACGACGGCTGACGTCGCCGCGCGCGGGCACGACACCTGTCGTCGCCGCCCCCGGGCACGACACCCGACGTCGGATCTGCGCCTGGTGACAAAGCGCTCACCAGGCCCTGCGTTCTTGTGAGCAACCCCCGAGCGGCCCGCCCGTGGCGTCCTACCGTCCCGGCATGAACACGAGTCGCAGCAGAGCAGGAACGTGGCGTACCGCGGCGCTGGCGGTGCTGCTGACCACCGGGACGTTCACCGGCACGTTCACCGGGTCGGCGACCGCCGGGAGCACGCGCACCGAGACAGCCGTCGGATCGAGCGGGGGCGTGACCGAGACCCTCGTCCGCGTGAAGGCACCCCTGCCGGCGTCCTTCGGCGCCCGGCCCGCGGCGTGCGACTGGCTGTCGTACCTGCGCTACCGCTCCTCCGCCGGCCCGGCGTCAACGGCCGACGCCGACCGGGTCCTCATCGCCCAGCCCGGCATCCTGGAGGGCGCCGGAGCCTTCGACAGCGTCGCCCGCAACACCGTGACCCGCGCCGCCGAGCAGGGCCGGCACATCGAGTTCTGGGCCCTGGACCGGCGCTCCAACTGTCTGGAGGACCACACCGGAACCGCCTCCGGGGACCAGCACACCGCCGTCGACTACTACTACCGGGGCAAGCAGGTCGAGGGCCGCACCTTCGCCGGGTTCCTCGGCAACGACCGGCTCGGCTGGATGGCCGACCTGGGCATCGAGCAGACTGTCCGGGACGAGTACGACCTACTGGCCGCCGAGCTGCCCGACCAGGAGGTCCGCCAGAACAAGGTGCTATGCGGCGGCCACTCGCTCGGCGGGGTCATCACCGGCTACTTCGCCGCCGCCGACTTCGACGGCGACCCCGCCACCACCGCCGACGCGGGCCAGAACCAGTGCGCCGGGTACTTCGCCCTCGACACCACCGTCTCCACCTCGCTCGCCGACCTGAGCGGCAGCATCCCGGAGAACACCAACTTGCCCGACATCGGCCTCGGTTACGGCGTCGTCCAGGCCGGACTCGACAGCGGCCTCTTCCCGCGCTCGCTGTCCGCGCCCGTCCTCCTCAACCCCGAGACCATGACCCTGCTCGCCATCGCGGGCGTCGGCGCCGTACAGGATCCGGACGGCGAGGCCGACCTGCCCGGCTATCTGCCCCGGAACACCAACATCGAGGCCACCAACCGCTTCCTGTTCTCCAAGGACACCGCCACCTTCCTCACCGGCTCACCCGCCGTGAAGGACTTCCGGCTCACCAACGAGGCCGTGCTCGGGGCCCTCATGGACGACCAGTCCGTCCCGCTCGCCTTCCTCCAGAGCAGCGTCGGCTTCTTCGACGGCGGACCGGTCACCGACAAGAACTTCCCCGTCACCAACGGGAGTTCGGCGCAGCCGGGGCTCTTCGGCACCGAGTACAAGGCCATCCCGGCCGTACCGCACGGCCCGCTCTACACCTGGCGGAACTTCGACCGGGTCGGCGACGCCGACGACCCCGGGTACAAGGCGTCGGACGGGACGCCGTTCACCGCGGCGGGCAAGGAGGTCACCGACATCCAGGAGCTGGCGCGCAGCATGGGCACGCAGCCGCTGGACTTCACCGAGCAGTACTTCCCGACCAAGCTCGTCACCGACCTCCAGCTGTCCACCTCCCCGCAGGTGAAGCGGCTCGTCGTGCACCCGGACGGGCTCACCGCCCACCCGACGCTCACGGTCCTCGCGGGCGACGGGCTGCTCGCGGGCCGGGTCCCCGCCGATCTGCACCCCGTGGTCGCCGACGGCTACCAGCACCTCGACGTGCTGACCGCGGCGCCGGTGCAGAACAACGGCCGGCCCGAGCCGGTGTCCACCGCACTGAGCGAGTTCGCCCGCGCTCCCCGCTAGACGCCCCCTTGGGGGAAGGGCCCGGGAGAAACTCCTCCCGGGCCCTTCCTCTCGCCGTGGATGCACTGCCGTCGACCGGCTGCCGTATCCGCTGCCATCCACCGGCTGCCGAGCATCCGCTGCCGCCGATCCGCTCAGATCCTCCCCGCCGCGAAGGTCGCCGCCGCGTCCGCGTTCGCGGTGTAGCCGAGGTGCGCCAGGGTGTCGTTGCCGCCCGCCTCGCAGATCGGGTCGCCCTTGGCGCAGAAGTCGATGGTGCGGCTCTGGTACGTGCCGGTGACGCTCTTGCCGATGGCCCGGATCGGGTTGCCGAACAGCAGCACCGCGGCGACCTTCGGCTCCACCGCGGCGGGCAGGGTGGCCACGATGGGACTGCCGACCACCGCACCGGCGCTGCTGATGCCGATGGAATTGTCGACGACGTTCGCGCCCTGTGAATAGCCGACCAGGATGAAACGCTGGTTCGGACACGCGGACGCCTGGCTGTTCACGTGGTTCACCAGATCCGCGTTGCCCTGCGCGGCCGAGGTGAGGGAAAGGTCCGCGGGATAGTTCACCCTGTAGCTCGACAGATTCCGGCCCGTCAGTTTCCTTTGCAGGGCGGAGAACACCGGATCGCCGACGATGAAACCGAGCGTGCCCGGCTCGAACGTGCCGCGAGCGGCGACGACGTCGATGTCCGAGCAGGCCGCGGCCGCTGCCGACGGTGCCGTGACGGTGGCCGCCGTGGCCCCTGCGACCAGGGAGAGCGCGGCGAGGCACAAACGAATACGCATGGGGGGATCCTTTGCGGGTGGGGCGTGTGAAACGCCTGTGGAAAGGATGTCCCGAACGTATTCGCTTGACCAACGGAGGTGTTATGGACGGGAATTCAGGAATTCCTCGTTCTTTTGTGCCGTGGTGAGTGCCAGAATGAGATCCAGACGGGCGCCGGGATCATGCAGGACCTCACCGAACACCTTGTCCAGCTGGCGCAGCCGATAGCGCACGGTCTGCGGATGGACATGGAGACGCGCGGCGACGTCGGGCACGTTGCTGCCGCTGAGCAGCCAGGCCAGCAGGGTCTCGGCGAGCCGTTCGCGCTGCCCCTGCGACACCGCGTCGAGCGGCGCCAGGGCCCGGGTCCGTAAGCGGTCGAGCATCGGTTCGTCGCTGTGCAGCAGCAGCGTCGACAGGTGGTCCGCGCAGCGCACCACTCCTTGCCGGGGGAGGACCCCGCGCCCCATCAGCCCCAGGGCCCTGGTGGCCCAGCGCAGCGACCGGGCGGCCTCCGCGAGCGGTACGGTCGGCCCGATCGCGGCCGGCCGCCCGCGCAGCGCGAGCCCGAACGCCCGGCCCCCGAAACGCCCCTGGCCGTCCGGGTCGGGGAACAGCATCCGCGGCGGCCGTGCCTCCATGTCCACCAGCGCCCCGGCGGCCGCCAGCGGCCACTCCTCGTCCCGCTGGTCCGGGGTGCCCGCGAGCGCGACCACCGCGACCTGCCCGGGCACCGACCACCGGGCGCCGTGCGCCAGGTCCTGCACCGCCGCCGGTGCCACCGGCCCGTCGCCGAGCAGCAGGTCCAGCAGCCGTCTGCGCCGCCGCTCCAGTTCGTCCGTGCTGTGCGCGCGGGTCTCGGCGTATCCGGCCGCGGCCGCCTCCGCGACCTCGTGCACGGTACGGAAGGCGAGTTCGCCCAGCGCCGTGACCACGGCGGAGTCCAGGCCGAGTCTCTCGGCCGTACGGCCCATCAGCCGCCAGGCGTGCAGTCCGCCGACCCGCACGGCGGACTGGAGGGCGTCCAGGCTGCGCCCCTCCAGGGCCTCGCCGCGCCCGAGTTCGTAGTAGGTCTCCCGGATGGCCTCGCCGCGGCCGCGCGGGTCGGCGATGTGGTCGACGAACAGCGTGAGGGCCTGCACCACACCGGCTCTCAGGTGCTCCCGGTAGGTCCCGTCGGCGGGGCGCGCGTACTCGGGGACCTGTCTGCGGACCTCCTCCTCGACCTGGTCGGCGACCTCCTCCAGCTGGGCGCGGAGCAGTTCGGCCAGATCGGGCGGTACCGCGGTCGAGCCGCGGTCCTCCGGCACACCGTGCGGGGCGGGGGTGGCCAAGGGGGGCCCTCCTTTCACCCGGAAGCGGCTCACCCGCGGGGCGTTGCCCGTGGGGCGAGGGGGAAGTCCCGTGTTGGACGGACGTCCCCTGCGTTGCGTTCCGTGTCCCGACGGTACCGACATCACTCCGGCACCCCCAGCCCCCGCGCGAGCATCGGCCACGATGCGGTGAACTCCTGCTTCCAGTACGCCCAGCCGTGTCCTCCTCCTGAGTAGAAGTGCGTGGTGACCGGGATGCGCAGCAGGGCCAGCGTGTCGGTGAAGCCGTGCGCGGAGGGCCACAGGAGGCTCTCCAGCGCCTCGGGCAGCCAGTCACCGGTGCCGCCCGCCAGGCCGCTGCCCTGGGAGACGTACAGCGCGGTGCCACGCAGCCCAGTCGCGCGGTCGCGCGGGTTGAAGTCCCGCCAGGTGAGCAGGTTCAGGATCGGGTTGCCCCACAGCGAGGCCGGAGCCAGGTTCTCACGGGCCACGATGGCGTCCATCAGGGCCGGGACGCCGGGCGCCATGGTGTCGAGGATCCCGCTGTAGGAGGCCGCCGCGGTGAACACGCCCGGGTGCCGGGCCGCGTGCGCCATGGCGCCGTAGCCGCCGGTGGAGACCCCCGCGACGGCCCGTACGCCCGAGGCCCGGTAGCCGCGGGCGAGCAGCGCGGGGACCTCCGTCAGCTGGAAGGTCTCGTAGTCGGGTCCGCCGCGCCAGCGGGTGGGGATGCCGGTGGGGCCCGCGTCGGGCATCGCGACGATCAGGTCCCGGCCCGCGGTGAAGGCCTCGATGTCCGTCTCCCGGGTCCAGGACGTGTAGTCGTCGTGGGCCCCGTGCAGCAGGTACAGCACCGGGTAGGTGCGGGTGGGCTGCGCGTCGAAGCTCGTGGGCAGGATCAGCCGCACCGGAGCGCTGCGGTCGAGCGCGGCGGAGGACACGGACACGTCCACGGTGCGCGACGACAGCGCGGAGGCGGGCCGGGCGCCGATCAGGGCGGCCAGTGAGGCCCCGGCCGCGGCCTTGGTGACGGTACGTCGGGACACTGCGGTGGGGCGACGGGGCATGGCGGCTCTCCTCGGATCACGTGCGGGGGGTTCTCGCGGCGAGTTCTCGGCCCAGGTGCGCGGCGATCTCGTCGACGTGCGGCGGGTCGAGCAGCGACAGATGGTGTCCCGCGACCGGCACGACGGTCAGCCGCGGGCACACCTCGTCCCAGCCCAGCGCCTGGTCGTCGCGTTCGTAGGCCGGATCGCGCACGGTGTGCGGGGCGGCTTGCGTGGCCCGGTACAGGACCACCGGCCCCTCGTACCGGCCCGGCCGGTGGGCCTCGCCGATCCGCAGGTCGAGATACGAGGAGCGCTGGTGCCGAAGGGCGGCGGCGGGCACCTCGGCGCGGGCGCGCAGGATCCCCAGGACGGTGTCGATCCGCTCGCCGTCGTCGTCCATCGCGAGGAGTGCGTCGTACGGCAGCTCCAGCTCGACCCCGTAGGCATCGCGGACGTGCCGGGCGAACCCCTCGAAGTGGGCGCGGACCCGGTCGGCCGCGGTGTGGTCGGGCCGGGGGAGGGGCCGTACGGAGTCGATCAGCGCCACGAGCTCCACCTCCCGCCCCAAGGCGGTGAGTTGGCGCGCGGTCTCCTGGGCGACGAAGCCGCCGAAGGACCAACCGCCCAGCAGACAGGGCCCGTCGGGGTGGAGTGCGGTGACGGCCTCGGCGTAGCGGCGTGCCTTCTCGGTCACCGTGCGGGCCTCTTCCAGGCGTTCGAGACCGTACACCGGCCGGTCGTCGCCGAGCCGTTGTGCCAGTGCCCGGTAGACGTCGCTCGTGCCGCCGGCCGCGTGCACCAGGAAGAGCGGGGGCCGGTCCCCGGTGCCGTGCAGCGGGCGCACCACGTCCGGCCGGACCCGGTCGGCCAGCTCCTGGACGGTGGTGGCGCCGAGCAGGTCGCGCAGGGGCAGTTCGACGGCGAACTCGCGCTCCAGGGCGGCCCGGATCCGCACCGCCATCAGGGAGTCCAGGCCGAGGTCGGCCAGCGCGGTGGCGGGGGTGACCCGGCCGGCCGAGTGGCCGGTGACGGCGGCGATGTGGTGGCACAGACGGCCGGCGACGGAGGTGTCCTGCTCGGCGCAGGCCTCCCCGGCGCGGACCTCCTCGGCCGGTGCCTTCGGGGAGGCGGGCGTCCGGACCGGAGACGCTCCCCGGCCGTCCGTCCACCAGTGCCGGACATGCCTCCAGCGCGGCGCGGGCAGGTCGACGACCCGCCCCGCGGGCAGCGGCAGCCGTGCGCCCGCGCAGTACAGGGCGCCCACCCGGGTGAGGAGGTCGGCGCACCCGTCGGCGTCCCGCCGCAGCGTGCCGATCGCGAGAGCCCCGGGCGCGTTCTCGGTGACGGCCCGGCCCAGGACCGGGTGCGGGGAGATCTCCACGAAGGCGGTGTGGCCGTCGGCGGCGGCCGCGGCGACGGCCCGGTCCAGCCGTACGGGCCGCCGCAGGTTCGCGGCCCAGTGAGCGGCGTCGAAGACACAGTCGCCGCGCGGGTCGTCCAGGACGGTGGAGTACACGGGCACCCGGGGTGCCCTGCCCCCGACGTCGGCCAAGGACTCGGTCAACTCGGCGAGGAGCGGCTCGACCTGGGGCGAGTGACCCGCGCCGACGACCCGCATGGACCGCGCGGTGCGCCCCTGCCCCTCCAGCCGTCGCACGAGGCGCGCCACCGCCGCCTCCTCGCCGGTGACGACCTTCTGACCGGGCGAGGAGTGGACGGCGACCTGCACCCCGGGGAAGTCCCGTGCCAGAGCGTCGAGTTCACCGTCGTCGAGGTCGACGACCGCCATCGCCCCGCCCCGCAACCGGCTGAGCAGCCGGGCCCGCACGGTGACGATCCGGGCGCCCTCCGCGGCGTCCAGGGCGCCCGCGCACACCGCCGCCGCCACCTCACCCAGGGAGTGGCCGATGACGGCCGCGGGCTCGACGCCCTGGGAACGCCACCACTCGGCGAGCGCCACCTGGAGTCCGAACAGGACGGGCTGGGCCACCTCCAGCCGGTCCAGCCCGCTGCCGGACGCGAGACGGTCGTGCAGGGACAGTCCGCACTCGGCGTCGAGTTTCTCCACGGCGGCGGCGAAGGCGGGCTCCTCGGCCAGCAGTCGGCGCCCCATCCCGGCCCACTGGCTGCCGTACCCGGAGAAGACCCACACGGGGCCCGGCCCCATGAGGTCGCGCTCACCGGTGACGACCCGGTCGTGCGGGCGCCCTTGTACCAACGCGTCCAGTCCGTCCGCGAGTTCGGCACGGTCCCGGGCGACGACCGCCGCGCGTACCCCTCCGCGGCCGGCCCGGCCGGCGAGCGTGCGGGCCACGTCGGCGGGGTGCGCGGCGGCGGTGCGCAGCCAGTCGGCGAGCCGGGCCGCGGTGTCCCGCAGCCGTTCCTCGTCGACGTCGGACAGGACGTGCAGCCGGGCCCCGGGCTCCTCGGCCGGGCGGGAGGGCAGCACGCCGGGCCGCCATTCCTCCAGCACCGCATGGGCGTTGGTGCCGCCGAACCCGAATCCGGAGACCCCGGCGGTGGCCGTACCGGCGTAGCGCGGCCAGGGCTCCTGCTCCGTGACCACCCGCAGCCGTACGTCGTCCAGGGCGCTGCCCCCGGAGCAGTGCAGGGACGGCGGGATGAGGTCGTGGTGCAGGGCGAGGACCGTCTTGACCAGCCCGGCGATGCCCGCGGCGGACTCCAGGTGCCCCAGGTTCGACTTCACGGAGCCCAGCAGCAGTGGCTGGTCGGGATCACGGCCCGCACCGAGCACGGCGCCCAGCGCGCCCGCCTCGATGGGGTCGCCGAGCGGGGTGCCGGTGCCGTGCGCCTCGACGTAGTCCACCTGCGCCGGGGCCAGTCCCGCCCGCGCGTAGGCGGAGGCCAACAGGGCCTGCTGGGCGGCCGGGTTGGGGGCCAGGAGACCGTTGGAGCGGCCGTCGGAGTTGACGGCGGTGGCGCGGACGACGGCGAGGACGCGGTCGCCGTCGCGCTCGGCGTCGGACAGCCGTTTCAGCAGTACGGCCGCGCAGCCCTCCCCGCGTCCGATGCCGTCGGCGTCCGCCGAGAACGGCTTGCACCGGCCGTCCGGGGCGAGGGCACCCGCGCGCCGGAACGCCACGGTGATGGCGGGGGAGAGCAGCAGGTTGACGCCCGCCGCGATCGCCGTGTCGCTCTCGCCCGTGCGCAGGCTCACGCAGGCGTGGTGCACGGCGACCAGCGAGGAGGAGCACGCGGTGTCCACGGCCATGCTGGTCCCCCGGGTGTCCAGCACGTACGCCACCCGGCCCGCGGTCACGCTCAGCGCGCCGCCCGCCGGCGCCCAGGGGTCGACGGCCGCGGGGTCGGCGCCGGTGAGCGAGCCGTACTCCGGCGCCGAGACCCCGACGAAGACACCGGTGGCGGTGCCCGCGAGGGAGGCGGCCGGGGCGGCGGCATGGGCGAGCGTCTCGTGGACGACCTCCAGGAGGATCCGCTGCTGCGGGTCCATCACGGCGGCCTCGCGCGGGGTGATCCGGAAGAACTCCGCGTCGAACCCGGCGATGTCGTCGAGGTAGCCGCCGTAGGGGAGCGCGTCCTCGGGCGGGAAGGCGGTGAAGTCCCGCCAACGGTCCTCGGGCACCCGCCGGATCGCGTCGACCTCGTCGGTCAGCAACCGCCAGTAGTCGCCCGGGCCGTGGACCCCGCCGGGCAGGCGGCAGCCGAGGCCGACGACGGCGATCGGCTCGCCGAGCGCCGACCCCGCCGGTGCCGCGGCGACCGGCGTCGGCACGGGTCCCGGTCCGGTTCCGGGTCCGGACGCCGTACGGCACAGATGCGCCACCAGCGCCTCCCCGGTCGGCGCCTCCCACAGCAGCGTCGCCGGTAACTCGCGCCCGGTCAGCCGGGACAGTTCCCCGGCCAGGACGACCGCGTCCCGCGAGGCCATGCCGAGATCCGCCAGCGGCCGGTCCATCGGCACCTCGGTGACCGGTGTCCCGGTCCACTCGGCCAGCCGCTCCACCACCAGCCGGCGCACCGCACCGGCGTCCACGGCTCTCACGCGGCACCGTCCACCGCGTAGGCCCCCGCCAGATACCGCTCCCGCGTGAGCGCCCGGGACACCTTGCCGCTGGACGTGCGGGGCACGGTGCCCGGCGCCACCACGACGACGTCGGCGAGCCGCAGCCCGTGCCGGGCTGACACGGCCGCGCGCACCGCCCGCACCAGAGCCGGTACGTCGATCTCGGCGAGGCCGGTGGTGCGGGCGTGCTCGGCGACCACGACCACCCGCTCGCCCGAACCGCCCGCCACCCCGAACGCGGCGAGCCGGTCCCGCCGCAGTGCCGGATGGGTGTCCTGGACGGTGGCCTCCACGTCCTGCGGGTAGTGGTTGCGGCCGTCGACCACGATCAGGTCCTTGAGCCGGCCGGTGACGAGCAACTGGCCCTCCAGGACGGTCCCGAGGTCACCGGTGCGCAGCCAGCCGTCCGCGCCGAAGACCCGCCGGGACTGCTCCTCGTGGTTCCAGTAGCCGCGGCCCACGTTGGGACCGCGCACCTGGATCTCCCCGACCTCGCCCTCGGACAGGACGGCCTGCGAGAGCGGGTCGGCGATCCGGATCCGCTGACCCGCCGGGGCACCGCAGCCCGCCAGCAGGACGGCCCGGGGATCGTCGGGCCGCGCGGGCAGCGCCTTGCCCTCGGCGAGCGCGTCCCGGTCGAGCGCGAACCGGCGCAACGGCTGCCCGGGCGCGGCCGCGCTGACGAAGACGGTCGCCTCCGCGAGGCCGTACGAAGGACAGTGCGTCCCCGCGGCGAGCCCCTGCTCGGCGAAGGCCGCCTGGAAGCGGTCGGCCGTGGTGGGGCGGACCGGTTCGCTGCCGTTGATGAGCGCGAAGACGCCGTCCAGCCGCAGCCGCTCCTTCTGCGCGTCGGTCACCGCCGAGGCGCAGTAGTCGTAGGCGAAGTTGGGCGCCGCGCTCAGCGCCCGCGGATGCGTGGACAACAGCCGCAGCCAGCGGGCGGGTTCGTGCAGGAAGGCCACCGGGTCCATGAGCACCGACAGCAGCCCCCGCACGACCGGGGCGGCCACACTCAGCACGAGCCCCATGTCGTGGTAGAGCGGCAGCCAGCCCACACAGGTCACCGGGTGGGCGTCGGCGCCGTACGCGGTCAGTGCCTGTCGGGCGTTGGCGACGACGTTGGCGTGCCCGATCTCCACGCCCGCCGGGGTGCGCGTGGACCCCGAGGTGTACTGGAGGTAGGCGATCTCCCCGGCGACCGGCTCCAGGTCGCTCGCGGCGGCGTCCGGCACCTGGTCCACGGCGACGACCCGGTCGCCCAACTCGCTCACCTGCTCCAGGTGTCGGCTCGTCGTCAGGATCACGGCGGGCCGCGCGTCGGCCAGGACCGCCGTGAGCCGGTCGTCCTGTCCGGGCAGGCCCGGGGGATACAGCGGTACGGCGACGAGGCCCGCGGTGAGCGCCGCCAGGAACCCGGTGACGTACTCCAGCCCCTGGGGGCACAACAGCGCCACCCGGGCCCCGGGCCCGGCCTCCTCCGCGAGCCGAGCGGCCACGGCACGGACCCGCGTGTCCAGCCGGCGCCAGGTCAGGGTGCGGTGCACGCCCCGCGAGTCCGGGGCGGGATGGTCCACGAAGGTGAACGCCCGTCGGTCGGGGGTGGCCTCGGCCCAGTGCCGCAGGTACTGCGGCAGCGTGCGGAACGCGGGGGCGAGCGGGGGACGGCGGCTGTCCATCAGGCAGGTCTCCTCGCGAGGCGGGTCAGAGCGGGATGTTGCCGTGCCGGCGCTCCGGCATCGGGGCACGCTTGCCGCGCAGGGCACGCAGCGCGCGGCAGAGGTGGGCGCGGGTGTCGCGCGGGGCGATGACGGCGTCGACGTAGCCGCGCTCGGCGGCGAGGTAGGGCGTGCCGTGGGTGTCCTCGTAGGCGGCGACGAGACGGGCCCGCAGCGCCTCGGGGTCGGCGGCGGCGGCCAGTTCACGCCGGTGCAGGACGCCCACCGCGCCCTCGGCGCCCATCACCGCGATCCGCGCTGTCGGCCAGGCGAGGTTGATGTCGGCGCCCAGGTGCTTGGAGCCCATCACGGCGTATCCGCCGCCGTACGCCTTGCGCACCACCACCGTCACCTTCGGCACGGTCGCCTCGGCGTAGGCGTACAGCAGCTTGGCGCCGCGCCGGATGATCCCGGCCTGCTCCTGCCGGACCCCGGAGAGATAGCCCGGCACATCGGCGAAGGTGAGCAGCGGAATGCCGAACGCGTCGCAGAACCGTACGAACCGCGCCGCCTTCTCGGAGGCGTCGATGTCCAGCACCCCGGCCGCGTGCAGCGGCTGGTTGGCGACCACCCCGACGGACGTGCCCTCGACGAGCGCCAGCGCACAGATGATGTTCGGCGCGAACAGCTCCTGGACCTCCAGGAGTTCACCGTCGTCGACGACCGCCCGCAGGACGTCCCGCATGTCGTAGGCCTGCCCGAGCCGGTCCGGCACGATCTCGTCGAGCGGGACGTCCGAGGGCGGCGGCAGGGGGGCGTACTGCGGTGGCCGCTCCAGGTTGTTGCCGGGCAGGTACGACAGCAGCTCCCGTACGGTGTCCAGGGCCTCGGTCTCGTCGGCGGCGAGGAAGTGGGCGTTGCCGCTCAGGGAGTTGCTGGTGCGGGCGCCGCCCAGCTCCTCGGCGCTGGTGCGCTCCCCGGTGACCGCCTCGATGACGTCGGGCCCGGTGACGAACATGTGCGAGGCGCCGTCCACCATGACCGTGAAGTCGGTGATGGCGGGGGAGTAGGCGGCCCCGCCGGCGCACGGGCCGAGGACGACCGAGATCTGCGGGATCACCCCGGACGCCTGGACGTTGCGGCGCACCAGCTCGGCGTAGAGGGCGAGGGAGACGACCCCCTCCTGGATGCGGGCACCGCCGCCGTCGTTGAGCCCGATCACAGGGCACCCCGTCCGCAGCGCGAGGTCCATGAGGGCCACCGTCTTCTCGCCGAAGGCCTCGCCCATGCTCCCGCCGAAGACCGTGGAGTCCTGGGAGAACACACAGACGGGACGGCCGTCGATGGTGCCGCACCCGGTGATCACCCCGTCCCCGTAGGGGCGGTCGGCGCCGTCCCCGGTCGGCCGGGCCCGCACGAACAGGCCGGTCTCGGTGAACGAACCGGGGTCCAGCAGCAGGTCGATCCGCTCCCGGGCACCGAACTTCCCACGTCTTGCGGGCCGGTCCCCGGCGACGGCCCGCGCCCGGCGGGCCTCCAGCGCGAGGACGCGGTCGGCGGTGCGGTCGGGCAGGCGTGTCGTCGTCACCTCTACTGTCACTGCCACCTCCGAAGTGGCCTACGAATATGGCAGCGCCCCCTGGCCGTGCCGAGCCCCACGCGGTTCTGTTTGCGCGAGGTGAGTCCCGGGAGGCCGGCCTTGCTCCGTGGGTGACAAGTGCCGACCGACCGCGGGGGCGTCCCCTGTGCACTGCATTTGAGACAACCTGGCCGGAGCGAAGGTGCAGACCTATTCCGCGGGCCCGCCTTTTCGCAGGCTGTGGGATGGCGCGTACACGTATCGGAGCGCGGGAATGAGTCAGTTTCCCGATCGGGTTCGACCTGCCGGTTGATAGTTCAACGGGGGCGCTGCAACAATCCCGGTCCTGGCCACGTCGTCACCCCGACCCCTCGGCCGTACGCCCCACAAGGCTCCTCGTCAAGCGCGCAATTCTCATCGCGTGAATTCCGGATTCACGAATCCCCCACAGTCCGCCCAGAGCACGGCTCCGGTGTGCCTTTGTCGGACGGCCGGCGCGGCAGCGAAGAAGGTGCATGTGTCACGGCATTCCACGGGGCTCGGCGGGCCGCCGTTCCCCTACGAAACGGGTCCCGAAGCCGGTCCCGGCGGCGAGCGGCACGCGGTGTCCGGCCAGCCCGCGTATCAGACGCTCCGCCGCACCCACCGCCGGTTCGGTGTCCGGGCCACCGCACTGGCCGTCGGCGGCTTCCTGCTGTACGTCCTGCTGTCCAGCTTCCTGCCCGGGCTGATGAACACCTCCCTGAGCGGCCACCTCACGATCGGACTCGCCCTGGGGCTGGGGCAGTTCGCGCTGATGGGCGTGATCGTGTGGCGCTATCTCGTGCATGTGCGCACGGCCGTCACCCCGGTGGTCCGCGGCCTGCGGGGCCTGGTCCGGCACCAGGAGAGCGCGGGCCGCGAGCGGGGTGCCTTCGCGGCGCGCACCACCAGGCGCGGTGGGGAGTTCCGCCCGTGGTGACGACCGGCGCCTCCGTCGTGGACCGCCTCAGCCTTCAGCTGACCCTGGTCCTGTTCCTGTCCGTGGTCGTCGTGACCCTGTTCACCGCGCTGCTGACCGCGCCCCAGCGCGACGAGATCGGCGAGTTCTACCTCGGCAACCGGCTCATGTCGCCGCTGCGCAACGGCCTGGCCATGTGCGGCGACTACCTGTCGGCCGCGACCCTCCTCGGCAGCACCGGCCTCGTCGCCCTGACCGGCTACGACGGGCTGCTCTACCTGTGCGGCACCGCCGTCGCCTGGATGATGGTCCTGCTGCTGATCGCCGAACCCCTGCGCAACACCGGCAGGTTCACCCTCGGCGACACCCTGGCGACACGGCTGACCCGGATGCGGCGGCCGGTGCGGCTCGCTCTCGCGCTGTGCACGCTGACCATCACCGTGCTCTACCTGGTCGCCCAACTCGTCGGCAGTGTCGCCCTGTTGACCCAGTTCACCGGCGAACCCAGCGCCGCCACCCGCACCCTGTGCGTCGTCGTCATCGGCACCGTCGTCATCGTCTACGCGGCCATCGGAGGCATGCCGGGAGCCACCTTCATCCAGGTCGTCAAGGCCGTCATGCTCATCTCCGGGGTCACCGTGACCGCCGTGATGGTGCTCCACCGCTTCGACTGGAACATCGAGAACCTCCTCGCCGCCGCCGCGGACAACAGCGGGCAGGGCGCGCGGTTCCTGGAACCCGGACTGCGCTACGGCGCCGGCGTCACCAGCAAACTCGACTTCCTCAGCCTCCAGTTGGCCATCGTGCTCGGCCTCGCCGCCCTCCCGCACGTGATGATGCGGCTGCTCGCCCCGAAGTCGGTCGACGTCCTGCGCACCTCGGTGGTGTGGGCCATGGGCCTGGTCAGCCTCGTCTGTCTGGCGGCCGGCCTCCTCGGTCTCGGCGCCACCGCCGTCCTGGGCAGCGACACCATCGCGCGCAACGACCGCACGGGCAATGCCGCCGTCCTGCTGCTGGCGCACGACCTCGGCGGCGCCGTCCTGACCGCCCTGCTGTCCTGTCTCGCCTTCGTCACCCTCCTCGCGGTCGCCGCGGGCCTCACCCTGGCCGCCGCGTCCTCCCTCGCCCACGACCTCTACGGCGAGGTGATCCGCAAGGGCAGGGCCACGGAGACGGAGGAACTGGCCGTGGCCCGGCTCGCGGCCGCCGTCATCGGCATCCTCGGCATGCTGCTCGCCCTGGTCTCCTGGGGCGCCAACTCCGCGACCCTCGCCTTCCTCGCCTTCGCCATCGCCGCCTCCGCGATCCTCCCGACCCTCGTCTTCACCCTCTTCTGGCCGCGCTTCACCGCCCAGGGCGCCCTGCTCAGCCTCTGCGGGGGCCTGCTCTGCTCGGTCCTCCTGGTCGTCCTCTCCCCGGTCGTCTCCTCCGCCCCCGCCTCGCTCTACCCGAACGTCGATTTCGCCTGGTTCCCCTTGCAGAATCCCGGAATCGTCTCCATCCCGGCGGGCTTCCTCCTCGGCTGGCTGGGTTCCGTACTCAGCCGTCCCGAAGCAAAGGAGACATACGAGGACTTCGAAGTGCGCAGCCTCATCGGGGTCGACTAGCCGATTTCCCCCACATTTCCGGGAAGCAATGTGTTGAACACGTGGATATTTCGTTCGCGGCTGATCAAGGGTTGCGGCGACAACTCGCGTGCAGTAATTAGGTGATGTATGAACTTGTTCAACCGTGGCACCATGTTCCGCCGCACGGACCGCACGGAACCCGCCGCCGTCTCCCAGCCCCCCACCGGGTCGTCGGCCACTGCCACAGCCGTCCTTCCGGACCCCGGACTGGCGGCCCTGACCGGGGAATGGACCATCGACCCCGCGCACAGCAGGATCGGCTTCTCCGTGCGCCACGCCATGGTCACCACCGTGCGCGGGGCGTTCCTGGAGTACCAGAGCCGCCTCTACTTCGACGGCCGCGACCCGTCCCGCTCGATGGCGGAGATCATCATCTCCACCGGGAGCGTGGACACCGGAGTGGAGCAGCGCGACGGGCACCTGGTGGGCCGTGACTTCCTCGACTCCGCGAGTCATCCGCGGATGCGGTTCGTCAGTACCGCGGTGGAGGTCGCGGGACCCGACGTCTACCGGATGACGGGCGACCTCACCATCAAGGGCAGGACCCGGCCCGTGGTCCTGGAACTGACCTACATAGGCCATGTCACCGACCCGTTCGGCTACCAGCGCGTCGGCTTCGACGGCACCACCACCATCAACCGCTCCGAGTGGGGCCTGACCTACGACAGCAAGCTCGCCGAGGGCGGCGCGATGGTCAGCGAGAAGGTACGCCTTCAGTTCGACATCGCGGCGATCCGGACACCCCCGGTCGGCTGACGGCGCCCCCGGCGCACCAAGGGGCCACGCACTCGTCCGAGTACGTGGCCCCTCCGGGTTCCTCAGGCCCCTGTCACCGCCCGCGGAGCCCTGTCACCGTCCCCGCACCAGCCCCGCCAGATAGCGCCACAGCGACGAACGCGGTCGTACGGCGGCTTCGTCGCCCGGGTTGGCCGGGATGGCCGGGCCGGAGCCGGCCGGTGCCGGGAGCGGTGGGCCGGGGGGTACCGGCAGGGCCTGCGCGTCCGAGAGGGTGTACCGCACCGGCAGCGAGCGCAGCCCGCGCATGAACGGCGAGGACCGCCACGGCAGTTGGTCGACCGGCAGGGACAACTCCAGTCCGGACAGCCGCTCGAAGAGCCTGCTCACCCCGATCGCCGCCGCCCCACCGGCCAGTTCCCGGGCCGGACACTGCCGGGGCCCGGCACCCCACGACAGATGCGCCCGGGTGCTGATGGTCGACTCGGGGCAGACCTTCGCGGCGAACGCCGGGTCCGCGTGCGCGGCCCCCACCGACACCCACACCGGATCGCCCGCGGCGATGACGTAGTCGCCGAGCTTCATGTCGGTGAGCGGGAACCGCGGCACGAAGTTGATCAGCGGCGGCTTCTGCATCACCACCCGGTTCATGGTCTCCCTGATCAGCCCCGCCGAGAGGCTGGCGCTCGCGGGCAGATTCCCGGTGATGACCTCGACGACCGTGTTGGAGATCAGGATGCCGACGTGGTCCGACGTCATCCCGAGCAGCATCATCAGCTCGCGCGACAACTCCTCGATGCTGAGCCCGGGATGGGAGGCGAGCAGATAGGACGGGAAGTCGTTGCCCGGCTCCCTCATCTTCGACTCGCCGAGCTCCGAGAGCGTGGCCAGCAGCCGTTCCAGTGCGGGCCCCGCGTCAGGGCCCGCGTCCAGCACCCGCCACATGTCCATCAGCGCGTCGTCGTGCTGGGAGCCGGGGAAACCGAGCAGATGACTGGCGACCATGAGCGGCAGCGGCCGCGAGAACTGCGCGGACAGATCCGCCCACCCGGTGCGGCCGCCCTGGGTGAACAGCGTGATCAGTTCGTCGGCGTCCCGGGTGATCTTGGCCTTGAGCTGCTTGGCCACCGGATGCCGAGGGTCCTGGAAGGGGCGAAGCGCGGTGTCCCAGGCCACCTTGAGCCCGCGGTAGCCCTCGCCGCCCTGGATCAGCACGTGGTTGACGTCCAGCGACGGCGCCAGCGGCCAGTCCGCGGGCAGCCGGCCCTCCCTGCGCGCCCGCCAGTTCTCGAGCCCTTTCGGCCACGCGTGGTCGTCCCGGAGCACCTCCAGCGACTCCTCGTAGCCCAGCACGAGCCAGACGGGCACTCCCAGCAGGTCGACCGGCGCCACCGGGCCGTGGGCGCGGCGCAGCCGCTCGTACACGATCGCCGGATCCCGTTCGTAGTCGCGGGTCATGAGCGGTTCGAGGCTCATCGACTCCAGCGACTCGTGACCGGCTGCCGAGTCGCTGTTCAGTTGGACCCCCATGGCTTCCTTCCCTCGCTCAGGCGCTGTGCCAGGGTAATGTGACCGCCCGCACTGCCTCCATGGCGGGGGGTGATTACCGGCTCGGCGCTCAGGTCGGCCGGGGCGACGACGAACGGCACCGCCCGAGGACGGTGCCGCTCAGGTCCCAAGTCGCCCCCTACGGGGTCCACTTGATGTTCGGGTTCACATTGCCGGTCCAGTTGAAGACGGCCATGTTGTCCCAGCCGTTGCCGCTGCCCGAGATGTTCGTCGGGTCCCAGCCGTTGCCCGTCACCGCGTACCAGGTGGGCTCCCAGTAGAAGACACCGATCGCGCCGTTGCTGCGGGCCGCGTTCTGCACGGCGGTGAAGTTGTCCGCCTGGCCCTGCCAGGACAGCGGGTAGCCCGAGCAGCCGGTCGTGATGGAGTTGGCGGTGCTGTCGGCGTTGGCCGAGGTGAACGGGTAGGCCGTCTCGGCTATCACGACGTCCTTGCCGTACCGGGACTTCATGTCGGCCACGACACTGCCCATGTTGGCGATCGTGCCGTGCCACGGGCAGTAGTACGACAGCCCGGTGATGTCCCAGGCGACGCCCTTGGCCTTGATGCCGTCGTAGAACCAGCGGGCGTTGGCGTCGCTGTCGGCGTCGGCGGTGTGGATGATCACCTGGGTGCCGCTGTTGCACGCCTTGGTCGCGTTGTATCCCGACTTGAGCAGCAGACTGAGGTTGGTGAAGTCGTTGTTGACGACCTTGCCCTCGTTCCACAGCATGCCGACGTTGATCTCGTTGCCGATCTGCACGCTGTCCGGGGTGGTGCCCTGCGACTTGAGGCTGTTGCAGACGTCGTACGTGTAGTTGTAGACGTCGGTCTGGAGCTGGCTGATGGTGTGGCCGGCCCAGGCCGCGGGCTTGTTCTGGTTGCCCGGGTCCGCCCAGGTGTCCGAGTAGTGGAAGTCGACCAGCAGCTTCAGCCCCTTGGCCTTCACCTGCTTCGCGTACGACAGCACCTTGGCCTTGTTGTTGTAGCCGCTCGCGGGGTTGTTCCAGACCCGCAGGCGGACGTAGTTGACGCCGAGGCCCTTGAGGATGTCCAGGGGGTCCTTGGCGGTGCCGCTCGCGTCGTAGTACTTGGCACCGAGGTCGAGAGCGCGCTGGGCGGTCGACACATCGGCACCGAGCATGGTGAGCGAGCCCGCGGCGGAGGCGCTGGGGGGCGTGGTGAGCAGGGATGCGGGCAGGGCGAGGGCCGCCAGGAGCATGGCGGCTCTCACGAGGCGGCGCGGACCTTTGACGGTCATCCCGACCTCCTTGTCTGACATGATCATGCGGATAAGGCTCTGTGAACGTTCACGGTAAGAGGTGATGACAGCGCTGTAAATACATGTGTCGGCAGCATTACTTCCAGACAGAGGTGCCCTCTTGAGCGATAACTAGTCTGTGTACGTTCACAAATAGAGAGCGATGAGCCGCACGCTTGGGCAGCATGCTCACTATGATCAACAGCCCGCTCGCCCTCCACGACCGCCTAGTCGCCCAACCGCGCCCCCAGGGCCTGGCCCTGGCGCCGGACGGCACACGTCTGGTCCTGGCCGTGCAGACCCCCGACGAGGAGGGGTCCCGGTACGTGTCCGAGTTGTGGGAGGTGGATCCGGCGGGCGAGAGAGACCCGCACCGGGTGCCCGGCTCCCAACAGGGCGACTTCGCCCCCGCGTTCACCGCCGACGGCACCCTGCTGTTCCTCTCCGACCGCGAGTCCGGCGAGCCCGGGCACGAGGCGGGAGCGTCCCTGTGGTCGCTCTCCAGCAGCGGTGCGGCCGAGCGGATCGCCCAACACCCGGGCGGGACGAAGGCGTTCACCGCCGCCGCCCGCTCCGGCACGCTCGCCTGGACGGCCGATCTGCTGCCCGGCGCCGGGGACGCCCGCACCCATGCCGACCTCCTCCGGCGGCGTCGCCGCGCCGGCATCAGCGCCGTCCTGTTCGAGACGTCCGCGGGCGAAGACGGCGTGGAGCTCGGCCCCGCCGAACCCCACACCTTCGTCCTCGTCCCGGGCACCCCGCCCGTCGACGCGGGCGGTCAAGGCCTCGCGGGCGCCGGGGACATGGCCCTCTCGCCCGACGGATCCCTGGTCGCCTACACCCGGGCCCCCACCGCCTCCGCCCCGGACACGAACACCGTGGTGATCGCCGACGCGGCCACCGGCGTGCGGCGCACCGCACTGTCCCGCCCAGGCCACCAGTACTACGGCCCGTCGTTCACCGCCGACGGCACCCGGCTCGTCTGCGAACGGCAGCAGGAGGAGACCTACGACTCCGAGTGGCAGGTCACCCTCGTCGCCATCGACCCCCTGTCCGGCGAGGAGACCGATCTGCTGCCGGACTTCGACAACTGGCCCTGGCCGGGAAGGGTGCTCTGCTCACCGGTCCCCGGCGACACCACGCTGTGGTTCACCGGCGACGAACAGGGGCACCGCCCGGTCTTCCGCCGGGACCCGGACGGCACGGTCACCCGCCTGACCGCCTCGGGCGCCTACACCTCGCTGTGCGTGACACCCGACGGCTCCACCCTCTACGCGCTGCGCAGCACCCTCGACCGCTCCCCCCACGTGGTCCGGCTGGACGCGGCCAAGGCCGACCAGGAACCCGCCCTCCTCCGGACACCGGGCGACCTCGGCCCCCTGCCCGGCACGCTGACCGAGGTGAGCGCGACCGGCGACGACGCCTTCGCCCTGCGGGCCTGGCTCGTGCTGCCCGAGAAGGCCACGGCCGAGCATCCGGCACCGCTCCTCGTCCTGACCCACGGCGGACCCCAGGGGTCCTGGAGCGACTGGCCCTGGCTGTGGAACCCCTGGCCGTTCGCCGCCCGCGGCCACGCCGTGCTGCTGCCCGACCCGGCCCTGTCCTCCGGATACGGGCAGCGCATGCAGGAACGCGCACGCGGCGACTTCGGCGGCCGGCCCTACCGCGACGTCATCGCGCTCACCGACGCCGCACTCGCCCGCCCCGACCTCGACCCGGGCCGAACGGCCCTCGCGGGCTTTTCCTACGGCGGCTACCTCGCCAACCGGACGGCCACCCGCACCGACCGCTTCAAAGCACTGGTCTCGCACGCCGGGCTGTGGAACCTGGAGTCCCTCCAGGGCGCCACCGACATGCACGCGTACTTCCGGAAGATCTTCGGCGACCCCCGCACCCGGCGCCAGCGCTACGAGGCCGACTCGCCCCACCTCGACGCGGCGCGGCTGACGACACCGATGCTGCTCGTGCACGGCGGCGCGGACACCCGGGTCCCCGAGGCGCAGTCTCGGGAACTCCAGCACGACCTCCGGCGCCGGGGTGTACCCACCGGGTTCCTGTACTTCCCCGACGAGTCCCACGGCATCGACGCCCCGCACCACCTGCGTCTCCTCTACGAGACGGCCCTCAACTTCCTGGACCACCACGTCCTGGGTCAGGAGTGGAGGCGCCCGGAGCTGCTGTGACGCCGACCGGGTCTTGGCCGGGGCAGGTCAGGCGCGGCGCAGTCGCAGGGTGAGGATCTGGAACGGGCGTAGGGTCAGCCGGACGCCGGCCTCCACCTGCCGGTGGCTCGACGGATCGTCCACAGGGCGTTCCAGCAGGTCCGTCGCCAGGGCGGAGGCCAGCGGGAAGCCGGTGCGCAGCGTCGCCCGGGCCCGGGTGCCGCGGGACTCGTAGAGGCGCACGACCACGTCCCCGCTCCGGTCGTCGGCGAGCTTGACCGCCTCCACGACCACGCCCTCGTGGTCGACCGAGACCAGCGGGACGACCGTCGCACTGCCCGGCACCACCCGTTCGGGCAGATTGAAGCGGTACCCCTCGCGCCTCGCGTCGGTGACGTCGGCGCCGATCAGCAGGGCGTAGCCGAGACGGTGGGTGCCCTGGTCCTGGTCGGGGTCGGGGAAGCGGGCGGCGCGCAGCAGCGAGAGGCGGACCGTGGTGGTCGTACCGCCGTCGGGGCGGATGTCGCGCGTGACGTCGTGCCCGTAGGAGGAGTCGTTGACCAGCGCGGCTCCCCAGTCGGGCTCGCCGACGTGCAGGAAGCGGTGCGCGCAGGTCTCGAACTTGGCCGCGTCCCAGCTGGTGTTGGTGTGGGTGGGCCGCTCGACATGGCCGAAGGGGATCTCGGCGGTCGAGTGGGCGGCCCGCACGTCCAGCGGGAAGGCCGCCTTGAGGAACTTCTCCCGCTCGTGCCAGTCGACGACGGTGTCGATGACCAGCGCGCGGGAACCGGCCGGCAGCGTCAGCGTCTGCTCGATCCTCGACGCGCCGAAGACCCGGACCACCCGGAGCCCTTCACCAGTCGCCGTGACGGACTCGGCGTCGGTGAGGTCGCGGACCGTGTTGCGGTAGAAGACGTCGACGTCCCAGGCGTCCCACTGGTTCGGGAAGTCCTGGTGCAGCTGGAGCAGGTTGCCGACCGCTCCGGGGGCCAGCGCCTCCCGGCCGGCCGTGTGGTCGTAGGCGGAGGTGATCAGGCCGTCGGCGTCCACCGCGATCCGGACCAGACCGTTGTCGAGGACGAACCCGTCGCCGTCCGGTCGCGGAGGCGTGAGTTTGCGGACCGTCTCGGGGCGCGGGCTCGCCCCGAAGGCCGCCACACCGGCCCGGGCGTGCGGCGCCGAGTTGAAGACGACCGTGCCGTCCGGTTCCCCCGCCAACGCCTCCTGAGCCGCCGCGATCAGCTCCTGGAGCTCCCGGGCCACCGCCGCGTACGTCTCCTCCGCCTCCCGGTGCACCCAGGCGATCGACGTCCCGGGCAGGATGTCGTGGAACTGGTGCAGCAGCACCGTCTTCCACAGCCGGTCCAGGGCGTCGTACGGATAGGCCTGTCCGTGCCGTACGGCGGCGGTCGCGGCCCACAACTCCGCCTCGCGCAGCAGGTGTTCGCTGCGCCGGTTGCCCTGCTTGGTGGCGAGCTGGCTGGTGAGGGTGCCGCGGTGGAACTCCAGGTACAGCTCCCCGGACCACACCGGGGCGCCGCCGTTCGCCTCGTACTCGGCGTGCGCGCGCCGGAAGAAGTCCGCCGGTCCCTCCAGTGCGACGCGCGGTGAACCCTCCAGGTCCCTGAGCCGGTCCGCGCGCGCGAGCATCTCGCGGGTGGGGCCGCCACCGCCGTCGCCGTAGCCGAAGGGGATCAGCGAGTGGCTGGAGCCGGACTTGTCCTGGAAGTTCCGTACGCTGTGGGCGACTTCGGCGCCGGACAGCTCGCCGTTGTAGCTGTCGACGGGCGGGAAGTGGCTGAAGATCCGGGTGCCGTCGATGCCCTCCCACCAGAACGTGTGGTGGGGGAACTTGTTGGTGGTGTTCCAGGAGATCTTCTGGGTCAGGAACCACTTCACCCCGGCCAGCTTCATCAGCTGCGGCAGGGCCGCGTTGTAGCCGAAGGTGTCCGGGAGCCACATCTCCTCGGTCTCGACGCCGAACTCCTCCAGGAAGAACCGCTTGCCGTGGACGAACTGGCGCACCAGGGCCTCGCCGCCGCTGATGTTGGTGTCGGGCTCCACCCACAGACTGCCCGTCGGCAGGAACTGCCCGGTCTTCGCCTTCTCCTGCGCCCGCGCGTACACCTCGGGCCGGTGCTCCTTGAGCCAGGCGAGCTGCTGTGCCTGGGACATCACGAACCTGAACTCCGGGTGGTCGTCCATGAGGTGGGTGACGTTGGAGACCGTCCGGGCCACCTTGCGCACGGTCTCGCGCAGCGGCCACAGCCAGGCGGTGTCGATGTGCGCGTGCCCGACCGCGGAGATCCGGTGCGCGCTCGCGTGCGCGGGGGAGGCCAGCACGGGCGCGAGGGCGGCCCGGGCGGCCCGCGCGCTGCCGCTGACGTCCTGGAGGTCGACGGCGTCCAGGGCGCGTTCGACCGCCCGCAGGATCTGCCAGCGGCGCGGGGAGTCGGGGGACAGCTCCGGCATCAGCTGCTGCAACACCTCCAGGTCCTGCACGAGTTCGTGCACGTCCCGGTCGAACACGGCGAGGTCCAGCCGCCGCAGGCGGTAGAGCGGTTCGCCGGGGTCCGCGGCCGGGTCGCCCAGCCAGGGCGCGCGGCCGCCCACCGACGTGGGTCCGAAGGTCAGCTCGCCGGGAGCGGTGTGCATGACGACCGGGTTGGCGGCGGCCTCGACATGGACCGTGAACTCCTCGCCGCCCACCGCCCGTTCGGCCACCGGCAGCCAGGTGTTGCGCGGATTGAGCGCCTTCACGGCACTGCCGTCGGGCCGGTAGACCAGGCCCTCGGCGGAGAAGCCCGCCGAGTGGGTCGCGAACCCGAGGTCCAGTACGGCCTCGACCGTCTCGCCCGCCCAGTCGTCCGGGATCGTGCCGGCGACCTTGAACCAGCTCGTCGACCAGGCGGGCCCCCACCGGTCGCCGACCCGGGCCGGACGGTAGGGCGCGGCCAGCGCTTCGGGGACCGGCACCGGCTCTCCTGCGACGCTCCACACCTCCACGTCGAGGGGGACGGACCGGGCGTGGACGGCGGGCCGTATGCGCTCGTCGAGGACCCGGGCGAGCCGCTGTTCGGTGAGGTCACGGTCGTTGTGCATTCACGTCTCCGTACAGGTGGGGGGAGTCAGCCCTTGAGCGCGCCGCCGAGCGCGAAGCCGCCGCCGAGCTTGCGGGCCAGCAGCAGATAGAGCAGGACGACGGGCATCGAGTAGAGGAGGGAGAACGCCGACAACTGCCCGTACTGCGTCTGGTCGTGCGCGCTGAGGAAGGTGAACACGCTGACGGAGGCGGGGAGTTTCTCCGGCGACAGCAGCAGGATGAAGGGGACGAAGAAGTTCCCCCACATGCCGATGAACGTGAAGATGGTGACCACCATGACGCCGGGCCGCATCAGCGGCAGGACCACCCGCCACAGCACCTGCATGGTGTTCGCGCCGTCGATGCGGGCGGCCTCCTCCAGGACGATGGGGACACCGTCCATGAAGTTCTTCATCAGCCAGATCCCGAACGGCAGCGCGGACGCGGCCAGGAACAGGGTCGTGCCCGGCATCGAGTCGATCAGGTTCAGCTGCACGAACATGCTGTAGACGGGGATCATCACGGCCGTGATCGGCAGCCCCGTGGAGAACAGGATCGTGTAGAGGAAGGGCCGCCGCACCCGCGACCGGTAGCGGGAGAGCGGATAGGCGCACAGGACGGACGCCACCACGGTCACCGCCGTGCCGAAGCCGCACAGCAGCAGGCTGTTGAGCATCGGCCGGTAGGTGGTGTCGACGTTGAGGACCGCGTCGAAGTTGTCGAGCGTGAGCGCCGAAGGCCACTTCAGCCGGAAGGAGTTGGTGTCGCTCACCGAGGCGAGCAGCATCCACAGCAACGGCAGGACGTACAGCACGGACACGGCGAGCAGGACGAGGTTGACGGTGAGGCGTCCGGGGCGGACCCGGCGCCGGCGGGGGGCGCTCGGCGCGACCGGGGCCTTGTCCGCCGTCCTCGCGGGGGGAGTGGCTACGGCGGCCATCAGTCGTCCTCCAGTTTCAGCAGCCGGATGTACACGACGGAGAACAGGGCGCCGACCACCAGCAGGACGAGCGCGATGGCGGTGCCGTAGCCGATCAGGCTGTTCTGGAAGGCCTGTTGGTACATGAAGATCGGCAGCGTCTCGCTCTTGTTGCCCGGACCGCCGCGGGTCATGGTGTAGATCAGCCCGAAGACGGACAGCGTCTGGAGCGTGATCAGCATCAGGTTCGTCAGGATCGACGGCCTGATGACCGGCAGGACCACCCGCCACAGCCGCTGCCAGGGACCCGCCCCGTCCATCTCGGCGGCCTCCACCAGTTCCTGGGGCACGTCGTTGATGGCCGCGGTGAAGACCATCAGGGAGAACGCGGTGCCGCGCCAGACGTTGGCCAGGCACACCGCGAGGATCGGCATCGTGTACAGCCAGTTCTGGTCCGGCAGATGCAGCGCGTCCAGCAGCGAGTTGAGCGAGCCCTCGTTGTAGAAGAAGGCGTACATCAGATAGCCGGCGACCACCTCGGGCAGCACCCACGCGGCGATGACCACCCCGTTGACCACGGCCCTGACCGGCCTGGTCGCCTTCTGCATCAGGACCGCCAGCGCGAGCCCGAGGGTGTTCTGGCCGACCACCGCGGAGCCGACCACGAACACCAGGGTGAGCCACATGGCGTTGAGGAAGTCGGTGTCCTTCAGCGCCCTGGTGAAGTTGTCGACGCCGACGAAGTGGGTGCCGGACGCCCCGGTGAGCTGCATGTCGGTGAACGCGTAGTACACGCAGTACGCGATCGGGCCGGCCAGGAACACCGCCAGCAGGACGACGGCCGGGACGGTCGGCAGACCCCGCAGCAGTGAGCGGACGGCGGGGGCGGGCGCGCCGCGGGACCGGCGGCGTGCGCCGGTCCCGTGAGGCGCCGGGGCGAGGGCGGTCACGAAGTGCCCTCCACGGTCTTGTCATCGCCCACCGCCGCCTTGACATCGTTATCGAACGTCGAGGCGGCCTTGTCGACGGAGGCCTGACCGGTGGTCACGGACTCCATCGCCTTCTGGATCGCGGTCGAGACCTGGTTGTACTCGGGCAGGCCGGGCCGGTAGTGGGTGTCGGCGACCAGCTCGGTGAAGAACTTGTTGGTCGGCACCGAGTTCAGGTACGCCGGGTCCGAGGCGACGTCCGTGCGCACCGCGATGTTGGCGTTGGTCACGTTCCACTTCGCGGCGTTGGTCTTCGTCTGGAGCGTGGTCGACAGGAACTTCCAGGCCAGGTCGGGGTTCTTGGCCTTCGCCGGGATCGACCAGGCCCAGCCGCCCGACATGCTGGTGCGGCCCGGCGCCTGGCCGTTCTGCGTCGGCATGGCCGCGGTGCCCATCACCGACTGCCACTGCTTCCACGGCTTGGCGGCCGCGTCGCTCCAGTTGTTGGGCATCCAGGAGCCGTCTATGTCGATCGCCAGCTTTCCCTCGGGGATGAGCTCGGTGCCCACGGCGGTCCCGAAGTTGGCGCCCAGCGCCTGCTCCTTCGACGGGCCGAGACCCTCGCTGTACACGGTGTGCACGAAGTCCAGCGAGTCCTTGAAGCCCTGGCTGCCCACCACCCACTTCTTCTGCGAGGCGTCGTAGAGCGACTTGTCGCCGGCCGGGGTGCCGTACAGCAGCATCTCGAAGCCCTGCATGGAGGAGGCCTCGCCGCCCGCCTGGCCGGTGTAGAGGTTCAGCGGGGTGACGCCGGGCAGCTTCGCCTTGATCTTCTTGGCCGCGGCGATGACGTCCGCCCAGGTCCTGGGCTGCCAGGGCACGGCGATCCCGGCCTTCTGGAGGAGTTGCTTGTTGTACCAGATCCCGCGGGTGTCGGTGTCGTCCGGGACGGCGTACACCTTGCCGTCGGAGGCGCCGGTCACCGCGCCCTTGGCGGCCTTGGCGTACTGGGACCAGTCGGCCCACTTCGCGGTGTAGGAGTCCAGGGGCTTGAGGTAGCCGCCCGCGATGTCGGAGTTGATCAGCGCGGTGTCCTCGTAGACCAGGTCGGGTGCGGTCGCGGGGGAGCGCATCATCAGCTGGAGCTTGGTGTAGTAGTCGTTCTCGGAGGCGACCACCGGGACGAGGGTCACCTTGGTGCCCGGGTTGGCCTGGGTGAACTCCTTCACCATCGAGGCGAGGAAGGTGGCCTGGAGCTTGTTGGTGCTGTCCAGGTTCTGCCAGTAGACGACCTTGATGGACTTGGCCGAGCTCCCTGACGAGCCCGAACCGCAGCCGGTGACGGCCAGGGCGGTGGCGGCGGTAAAGGCCGCGGCGGTGACGATTCTCGAGCGCACAGTGGTTCCTCCGGGACGCGAAACCTGAGGGAAAGCCGCGAGTTTTCCGGGGCCGGGAGGCCAGCCCGACAGCGCTCCACGCTCGGCGCCACCTTGCGCTGACTGGCCTTGACGGCCGGATTTTGTGGGCGTCAGCTAAATCCATTTGATGGATGAAGTCAATGCTTCGAGTATGTAAACTTTCGTCCTGGGGCGCCGCACGCGGCGGAGGTGAGGGGATCGGATGACCATGCTCAGCGGGACGAATCTGCCGAGGGTCGGCGGCTACAACCAGGCCGTCGTCCTGGACGCCATCCGCACCACGGGCCAGGTGAGCCGGGTCGAGCTGGCCGCGCTCACCGGACTGACCAACCAGACCGTCTCCAATGTCGTCCGCAAGCTCCTCGACGCCGGCCTGGTCGCGGAATCGGGGCAGGCCCCCTCCAGCGGTGGCAAGCGCCGCACCCTGCTGACCCTCCGGGCCGAGGGCGCCTGCGCGGTCGGCGTCCACCTCGACCCCGACGCCGCCGTCATCGTGGTGGTCGACCTGGCCGGCGAGGTGATCGGCAGCCGCCGCCTCCGGCTCACCGACCCCGGCGACCCGGCCGACGTCGTGGACCGCGTCGCCCGCACCACCGGACGCCTCCTCGACCGCAGCGCCGTGGACCGCACCCGCCTGCTCGGCCTCGGCATCGCCGCGCCCGGCCCCCTCGACGGCACCACCGGCGCGGTGGTCTCCCCGCCGAACTTCCCCGGCTGGGGCCGCGTCCCCCTCGCCGACATGTTCGCCGAGGCCACCGGCCTGCCCGTCGCCCTCGACAACGACGCCACCGCCGCCGCCATCGGCGAGCGCTGGATCGGCGGCGCCGACCGCGCGGGCAGCTTCCTGTTCCTCTACCTCGGCACCGGAGTCGGCGCCGGGATCGTCCTCAACAACACCGTCCTGCACGGCGATTCGGGCAACGCGGGCGAGTTCGGCCACATGGCGGTGGAGCCCGGCGACCGGGTCTGCCACTGCGGCGCCCTGGACTGCCTCGGGCCGTACGTCAGCCCGGCCGCGATCATCGACGACCTGCTGCGCCTGCACGGCCCTACCGCGGCCGACCGCATCGGCCTGACCGGCACGCCCGACACCGTGCACGACGACTGGAAGGCCCTGCGCCGAGCCGCCCGCGCGGGCGACGCCGACGCCCGCGATGTCGTACGACGGGCCGCGCGCCGTATCGGCGAGGCCGCGCGCGGCGCCGCCAGCCTCCTCGACGTCAGCCGGGTCGTCCTCGGCGGCGAGGCGCTGCGCGGCATCGAACCGATCGTCCGCGAGGAGGTCGAGGCCGCCGTCAACCGCACCTCCGTCGCCCGTACGATCCGCTCGGTCGCCGTCGAGCAGAGCGTGATCGGCGAGACGGTGGGCGCGGTCGGGGCCGCGTCACTCGTGCTGCACGGGAACTACGCGCCGGGCTGGCGGATGCTGACGGACGTGACCGGCTGAGCCGGAGCGGTCCGCGGTCCTGGCACGGGTGAGCACACCGCGACTCCGGACGACCGGCCTGGTGCGTACGCACCAGGACCCGGTGCGGAGCCGGTCCGTTCGCACCAGGGGGAGTCGGCTGCGCAGGACGATGCCCGGCGGGGCGCCGGACGGAAGGGTTGAGGACGTGCGGATCCCGCGCATCCCCTCTTCCCAGCGGACTCTGGAGTGATCGACAGGTGGCTGCATTTCTCTACCGGATCGGACGGTGGGCCTTCCGGCGGCGCCGGCTCGTGGGCGCCCTCTGGCTCGGCGCCCTGGTACTGGCGGTCGGCGCCGCCGCCCTGGCGCCGGCCGCGGAGGACGAGGACCTCTCCATGCCCGGCACCGAGTCGCAGAAGGCGTTCGACCTGCTGGACGAACGCTTCCCGCAGAGCAACTCCCAGGGCGCCGAGGCCCGTCTGGTGTTCCGGGCCCCGGACGGCCAGCGCGTGACGGCCCGGGAGAACAAGGCGGCCGTCGAGCAGGCGCTCGGCTCGCTGGACGCGGGCGGCCAACTCGCCTCGACCACCGACCCCTATGAGACCGGAGCCGTCAGCGAGGACGGCACCGTCGCCTACTCGACGATCACCTACACCGCGGACGCCGTCGACCTGACCGCGTCGACGAAGAGCGCCCTGGAGGACGCCGCCGACCGGGCCCGGGACGCGGGGCTGACCGTGGAGATCGGCGGGTCGGCCCTCGACGCGGAGGAGGAACCCGGCGGCACGACCGAGATCATCGGGGTCGTCGTGGCGGCCGTGGTCCTGGTCCTCGCCCTCGGCTCGCTGGTCGCGGCCGGACTCTCCCTGGTGACCGCGTTCGTCGGCGTGGCCATCGCCTTCGGCCTGGTCTCCGCACTCGCCGTGCCGCTGGGCCTGACGTCCACCGTCGCCATCCTGGCCCTGATGCTCGGCCTCGCGGTCGGCATCGACTACGCCCTCTTCATCACCTCCCGCTACCGTGACGAGCGCGCCCAGGGCAGCGAGCCGGAGGAGGCCGCCGGCCGGGCGGTCGGCACCGCCGGATCCGCCGTCGTCTTCGCCGGCGCCACCGTCGTCATCGCGCTGGCCGGGCTGGGGGTCGTCGGCATCCCCGAACTCACCAGGATGGGCCTGGGCGGCGCGGGCGCCGTGGCCCTCGCCGTGCTCGTCGCGCTGACCCTGGTCCCCGCGCTGTTCGGCTTCTTCGGCCGCCGCGTGCTCTCCCGGGCCGCCCGCAAGGCCGCCCGACCGGGAAACCCACGACGCCCCCACCACCTGCCCGGCACGTCCGGCCGGCCCGGACTCGGCACCCGCTGGGCGCGGTTCGTGCTGCGCCGGCCGCTGGCCGTGCTGATGGTCGCCGGACTCGGTCTCGGCGCGGTCGCCCTCCCCGCGCTGAGCCTCGAACTCGGGCTGCCCGGAGACGAGTCCAAGTCGGTCCAGACCACCCAGCGCCGCGCCTACGACCTGCTCTCGGACGGCTTCGGTCCCGGCTTCAACGGCCCGTTGACCGTGGTCGTCGACCTGCCGCCGTCCGCGGACCCCCGGGCCACCACCGACCTGGTCGCCCGGACCGTACGGGACGTCGACGGGGTCGCCTCGGTCGGGGCACCGGTGCTCAGCCGGACCGAGGACACGGCCGTCCTCACCGCCGTCCCGCGGACCGCGCCGAACAGCGGCGAGACCAAGGACCTCGTGCACACGCTCCGCAACGCGGCCCGGACCGTCGAGGCCGACACCGGCGCCGCGGTCCTGGTGACCGGCACCACCGCGATGAACATCGACATCTCCGAAGCCATGTCCGACGCCCTCGTGCCCTATCTGACGGTGGTGATCGGCCTGGCGGTGCTCCTGCTCACGGTGGTGTTCCGCTCGGTCCTGGTCCCGGTCAAGGCCGCGCTGGGCTTCCTGCTGTCGGTGGGAGCCGCCTTCGGCGTCCTCGTCGCCGTGTTCCAGTGGGGCTGGGCGGCCGACCTGCTGGGCATCGAGCAGACCGGACCCGTGATGTCGCTGATGCCCATCCTCGTCATCGGCATCGTGTTCGGCCTCGCGATGGACTACGAGGTGTTCCTCCTCAGCCGGATGCGGGAGGCCCACGTCCATGGCGCCGCTCCCGGCGAGGCGGTGGTCCAGGGCTTCCGGCACAGCGGACGGGTGGTGGCCGCGGCCGCCGTCATCATGATCAGCGTGTTCGCCGGATTCATCGGGATGACCAGCCCGACCATCCAGACGATGGGTGTCGGACTGGCCGCCGCCGTCGCCTTCGACGCCTTCGTGGTCCGGATGGCGATCGCACCGGCGGTCCTGGCACTGCTCGGCCACCGGGCCTGGTGGCTGCCTCGTATCCTGAACCGCGTGCTGCCGAACGCGGACCTCGAGGGAGAGACACTGAGCCGTCCTGTCCCGGCCCCCGCGGCCGACCCGGACGCAGGCGCACGGCGTCTCCCCGTCGGCCGGGACTGAGGCCGCCATGACGGACACGGCCGGCGGTCGCCCGCGCTCGCGCGGCGCGCGGTGGCGGGAAGCGGCGGTCACGGCGACGGCGTTCGCGCTGTGTCTCCTCGGCGGAGTGGTGCAGGACGACGGCAGCACCCTGTCGGCGCCGTCCGCGGCCGCCTATGTCATCGCCGTGGTGTCCTGTGCCGTGCTGCCGCTGCGGCACCGGGCGCCCGTGGCCACCATGGCGGTCACGACGGCGAGCGCCGTTCTGGCGCCCTTCCTGGGCCTGCTGCTGAGCCCGCTCATCGCCGCCCCCGCCGTGTTCGCCGCCTACTCCTACGCGCTCACCGCCCGCACCGAACGCCGCACGGTGAGCGCGGTGGCGCTGATCTCCGCGGCACTGCTCGTCGCCTCGACCCCCTTGTTCGGGGCCCTGTCGTGGCAGGACGCGAGCAGGGTCGGCGCGGTGGCGGCGTTCCCGCTGGTGGCCGGCGTCCTCGGGCACTCGGTGCAGAACCGGCGGGCCTACCTCGCGGCCGTGGAGGAGCGGGCCCGGCGGGCCGAGGAGAGCCGGGACCGCGAGGCGCGGCGCAGGGTGGCCGAGGAGCGGGTGCGCATCGCCCGCGAGCTGCACGACCTGGTGGCCCATCAGATCACCCTGGCCAACGCCCAGGCCACGGTCGCCGCCCACCTCTTCGACACCCGCCCCGAGCAGACCCGCAGGAGCCTCACGGAACTCGTGCGGACCACCAGCGACGCGCTCGACGACCTGCGGGCCACGGTCGGTCTGCTCCGCCAGTCCGGGGACGCCCCCGCGCCCGCCGAACCGGCGCCCGGGCTGGCCCGGCTCCCCACGCTCCTCGCATCCTTCCGCCGCGCGGGCCTTGAGGTGTCGCTGCACCAGGAGGGCACCGCCACGGCGCTGCCACCGGGAGTGGACCTCACCGCCTACCGCATCGTCCAGGAGGCTCTGACCAACGTGACCAAGCACGCCGGTACCGGCAGCGCCCGGGTACGCCTGGTCTGGAACCGGGACCGCGTGACCATCACCGTCGCCGACGACGGAGGCAGCGCCCGCCCGGCGCCGACCGCGGCCCCGGGACCGGACCGGTCCGCGGCACGGGAGGGGCGCGCCCGGCCGACGTCGACCCCGGCAGCGAGGCCTGACGGCCCTGCGGCCGCGGACCGGCCGTCCGGCTACGGGCTCATCGGGATGCGGGAACGGGCCACGGCCGTCGGCGGACACCTCTTCGCGGGCCGGCGCCCGGAGGGCGGCTTCCTCGTCTCCACCGAACTGCCCCTGCCGTCCGCCAAGTCGGCCGCGCGGCGGACGGCCGACGGAGCGGCGGGCGACACGGCGGCGGGGGACCCGCGGTGACGCTCCGGGTGCTCCTCGCCGACGACCAGGCGCTGCTGCGCGGGGCCTTCCGGCTGCTCCTCGAATCCGCCGACGACATCACCGTGGTCGGCGAGGCCGCCGACGGCAGGGAGGCCGTGCGACTCACCCGGGAGCTGCGCCCCGACGTGGTGGTCATGGACATCCGGATGCCCGAGGTGGACGGTCTCACCGCGACCGCACAGATCTGCGCGGACCCGGAACTGCGCGCCTGCCGCATCCTGATCCTCACCACCTACGAGACGGACGAGTACGTCGCCCAGGCGCTGCGCGCGGGAGCGGGCGGGTTCATCGGCAAGGGCATCGGGGCCGAGGACCTCCTGACCGCCGTCCGCACGATCGCCGACGGCGACACCCTTCTGTCGCCCGCCGCGACCCGCTCCCTGGTCGCCCGGTTCCTGGCCACCGCGGACGACACCCCGGCGCGGGACCCCGAGGAACTCGCCCTCCTCACCCCGCGCGAACGCGAGATGGTGGCCCTGGTCGCGACCGGCCTGTCCAACCAGGAGATCGCCGAGCGCATGTTCCTCAGCCCCTTCACCGTCCGCGCCCACGTCCAGCGCGCCATGACGAAGCTGGACGCCCGGGACCGGGCCCAACTGGTCGTCATCGCCTACCGGACGGGCCTGGCCCACCCCGGCCCCGACCGCAGGCCGTAGCCCTCCCACTCGCCGACCGCGCCCCCTGAACGGCGGCGCACCCCCGTGCGCCACGACACCGCGGCGCGCCCCTCCGGCATGTCCCTGTGCCGGCCCCCACCCACGAAAGGGACGACTGTGTCCACACTGGCACCACCCCTGGTTTCCCCGCCCCGCATCGGCGGCCCGGCGATCGGCGCCCTCGGCCTCCTGGCCCTCGCCCTCGGCACCCTTCAGTCCGTGGTCGAGCCCGCACTCCCGCTGCTCCAGGCCGAGTTGGGGGTCAGCCCCGCCGAAGGAGCCCTGGTCGCCAACGCGTTACTCGTCACCGGAGCGGTCGTCACCCCCGTCGCGGGCGCACTCGGCGACCGCTACGGCGGCAAGCGGGTGCTGACCCGGCTGATGGCCGTGGTGTCGGCCGGCGGCCTGCTGGCCGCCCTCGCGCCCGGTCTGCCGCTGCTGCTGCTCGGCCAGGTGTTGCAGGGCGCCATGGTGGGAGTGCTGCCGCTGTCCTTCATCCTCGTGCGCAAGCACCTCCCGCCGGGCGCGTCCCAGACGGCGATCGGACTGGTCGTCGCGCTGTTCACCGGCGGCGGCGTCGTGGGGACCTCGACGGCGGGCCCGCTCGCCGAACGGCTGTCCTGGCACTGGATGTTCGCCCTGCCTACCCTCGCGATCGCCGTGCTGACGTGTGTCGTGGCGCGGCTGCTGCCGCACGATCCGCCGACCCCGTCGGACCACGGGATCGACTGGCTCGGCGCGGTCCTGCTGAGCGGCGCCCTGCTCACGTTCATGGTCGGACTCGTGCGGGCGACGAACGGCCTGCCGCCCCTCGCCGTCGGCGCGTTCGCCCTGGTGGTGGCCGCCCTCGCGACCGCATGGGTCGTGGTCGAGCGCCGGGCGGCCGCGCCGATGGTCGATCTGCGCATGCTGGCCCTGCCCGCGATGTGGCGTTCCAGCGTGCTCACGCTGCTCATCTGCACCACCTCGGGCATGGTCGTCTTCCTGCTCCCGCAGCTGTTCGCGCTGCCGGCCGACGGATACGGCTTCGGAGTCCGAACGACCGACATCGGACTGTTCCTGCTGCCCGGCGCCGTCGTCGGAGCCGTGAGCGACTCGGTCGGCGGGATCGCCGCCCGGCGCTTCGGTCCCCGTGCCGCGGTCGTCGCGGGCACCCTCCTCACGGCGGCCACGATGACCGTGCTGGCGTTGCTGCACACCGAGGTGTGGCAGCTCGTCCTCGCCAAGGCGCTGACCGCGCTCGCCGCGGGGGTCGCCACCACGGCGCTGCTCGCCGGGGCCGCGACCACCGTCGGGGCCGAGGACACCGGCATCGCCACCGGCCTGCTCGTGGTGACCCGGGTGATCGGTGTCGCCCTGGGCGTCCAGATCGGCGGCGCGATCCTCGACGCCGGAGCCGACCCGGTGACGGGCCTGCCCGCGGAAGCGGCCTTCACCACGGGGTTCGCCGTCTGCGGCTTTGTCGCCGCACTGGCACTGCTCGTCGTCCGCCACCTGAAGAAGGGAACCCGGGCATGACACCCGAGCGCTCTGTACTGATCTCCGGGGCAGGCATCTCCGGGCCCGCGCTGGCGTACTGGCTGCACCGGACCGGATGCGCGGTGACCGTGGTGGAGCGGGCCGAGGCGGTGCGCCACGGCGGCTACCCGATCGACGTCCGCGGCACCGCGATCGAGGTGGTCCGCCGCATGGGCGTCCTGCCCCGGCTGCGGGACGCCCACATCCACTCGCGTCGCTGCACGTTCCTCGACGCCGAGGGCGGTGAAGTGGCCTCGCTCGACCCGCGGGCCGTGGACGGCGGGCTCGACGGACAGGACCTGGAGGTGCGGCGGGGAGATCTGGCGGGCCTCCTGCACGCGGCCGTCCGCGACGAGGTGGAATTCCTGTACGGCGACTCCGTCGACACCCTCGACCAGGGCGCGGACGGGGTCGACGTCACGTTCCGCAGCGGGCGGCGGCGCAGGTTCGACCTGGTGGTCGGCGCCGACGGGACGCACTCGGACACCCGGGAGGCCGTGTTCGGACCCGAGGAACGCTTCCACCGCCATCTCGGCCAGTGCTTCGCCCTGTTCACCGTGCCGAACACCCTCGGCCTCTCCCACGAGCTCGTGCTGTGGAACAGCCCCGGGAGAGCCGCGGCTCTCTACGCCGTCGAGGACAGCGCTGAGGCGCACGCCTTCCTGACCTTTCACCGCCCGGAACCACCGCTCGACGTCCTGGGCGACCCCGACGCCCAACGGGCCCTCGTCGCCGCGGCGTTCGCCGGTGCCGGATGGGAGGTGCCGCGGCTGGTCGACGCCCTGCGCGACGCGGACGACCTGTTCTTCGACACGGCCGCCCAGATCCGGATGCCCCGCTGGAGCCACGGTCGCGTCGCGCTCGTCGGCGACGCCGCGTACGCCCCCTCGTTCCTCACCGGCCAGGGCACGAGCCTCGCGCTGGCCGGCGCCTACATGCTCGCCGACGCCCTTGCCAGGTACCGGGATCACAGCCTCGCCTTCGCCGCCTACGAGCGTGACCTTCGCGCGTTCGTGGCCATGAACCAGGCGCTGGTCGACAACGGCGGAGCCACCCTGTTTCCCGTCACGGCCGGGGCCCTGGAGCAGCGCAACGCCAGACTGCGCGGCCTGGTCACCCTGCCCTCGGCGACCGTACGACCGGAGTATTCGGCCCTGAGGCTGCCGGACTTCGCGCCGACGCCGTGAGAAGCGGGCCCTCAGGTCAGGTTCAGGCCGCCGTCGAGCACGATGACCTCGCCGGTCAGATAGCCGCTGGCGATCACCGACGCCACCAGGTCGGCCACGTCGGTCGGCCGGGCCGGGCGGTGCATCGGGGCGCGGTCGCGCCACAGCTCGTGGGCCGCGGCCCAGTCCTTCGTCATCGGCGTGTCCACCAGACCGGGGGCCACCGCGTTCACCCGCACCTCGGGCCCGAGCGCGGCCGCGAGCAGCCGGGTCACGTGGTTCAGCGCCGCCTTGCTCGCCGCGTACGGCACCGAGGACCCCTTGGGGCGTACGCCGGCGTGGCTGGTGATGTTGACGATGCAGCCACCGCCCGGGGAGCGCCGTAGCGCCGGAAGGGCCGCCGTGCACAGCACCCAGGGCGCGATGAGGTTGACCTCCAGCAGTTGCCGCCAGTCCGCCGGAGTCGCCGCCGCGAGGTCCGCGTGCGGGATGGGCCGACTGATGCCCGCGTTGTTCACCAGCACGTCCAGCCGCCCGAACCGAGCCAGTGCCGTCTCGACGAGCCCGCGGGCTTCCGCCTCGACCCCCAGGTCCGCCTGGACGTACGACCCGCCGAGCTCCGCGGCCAGCGCCTGCCCGGCCTCGGCGCTGCGCCGCGAGTGCACGACGACCAGCGCCCCGTCCGCCGCGAGGCGCCGCACGACGGCCTCCCCGATCCCGGACGTGGACCCGGTGACCAGGGCGACGGGCCGGTCCTGTTCTTCGATGCTCATGACAGTGGATCTTGTCACGGCACGGAACCGACCCGCCCCGCGCACACCGCCGTCACCGCGTCACGGCTTGATGCCCACCCCGGCCCACGCGCTGACCTCGGCGTCCGTCGGCTCCGCGGCCGTGCCCTGCGGGTCCTGCGGGCGCCAGCGGTGGGTCAGGGAGATGCCCGGGTCGAGCAGGTCGAGGCCCTTGAAGAAGCGGGCCACCTCCTCCTTGCTGCGCACCTGGGCCCGGGTGCCGGCGGCCGCGTAGATGCCGACCAGCTTCGCCCACAGCTCCGGGGCGAAGTCGCCCGTGCAGTGGCTGACGGCCAGGGCGCTGCCCGAGGGCAGGGCGTCCATGAGGCGGGCGACGATGCCGTACGGGTCCCGGTCGTCCGGGACGAAGTGCAGGATGGCGTTGAGGGACAGCGCGACCGGCCGGTTCAGGTCCAGGGTCTTGGCCAGCTCGGGGGAGCCGAGGATGGCCTCGGGGTCGGTGAAGTCGCCCTGGACGTACGCCGTGCGGCCCTCGGGCGTGTTGCGCATCAGGCGCTCGGCGTACTTGAGGACCAGGGGGTCGTTGTCGGCGTAGACGACCCGTGCCTCGGGCGCCACGGACTGCGCGACCTGGTGCAGGTTCGGCTCGGTGGGGATGCCGGTGCCGATGTCCAGCCACTGGCGCACGCCGTACTCCTGGGCGAGGACCCGGGTCGCGCGGTGCATGAAGGACCGGATCTCGCGGGCGCACGTGAAGATGCCGGGGTAGGTGGCCGCGACGGTCTCCGCCGCCTTGGTGTCGACGTCGAAGTGGTCCTTGCCGCCGAGGTAGTAGTCGTACATCCGGGCGGAGTGCGGCCGGCTGGTGTCGATCTCCCGCGCGGCGTGCGAGTCGTTCATCCTGTCCCTTTCAGGTGGTGTGCGTGGGGGGTGTCGGGCAGGTCGCTGCCGGGGGCAGGTCCGGCTCGGGTCATGGGTCGGTCGTCGGACGGCGGTGAGGCCGGGGTCAGCCGGCCGTCAGATGGTCGGCGAGGCCCCGCTTGACGCCCGCGACGAACGCGGCCATCTCCTGCGGGGTGTAGATCAGCGCGGGTCCGGCCGGATCGGTCGACTGCCGCAGCGCCACCCGGCCGTCGGCCAGCCGCTTGGTCTGCACGCACTGGCCGCCGTTGGGACCGCTCCACGGCGACTCCCAGCCCTGCTCGCCGAGTTCGGTGGCCGGCATCCCGTTGTAGACGTGACAGTCGGTGCTGGTCATGAGTACTCCTTGCGCATGCGGTTCAGGAGCGCCTTGCTGTCCGCGTCCGAGGTCAGCAGGGACATGCGGTTGTGCGCCTCCAGATGCGCCGCCACGTCCGCGCGCTGGTCCAGGTACATCGCGCCGGTGAGGACCTCGGTGTAGACGACGTCCGGCAGCTCCGGTTCCTCGAAGCGGAAGTAGGTGAACGGGGCGCAGGCGCCCACATGGGCACCGGCGGTGAACGGCACCACGTCGACGCTGACGTGCTCCAGCTCCGCGATCTCCAGGAGCCGTTCGATCTGCTCCCGCATGACCTCGGGGCCGCCGACCACCCGGTGCAGTACGGCCTCTTCCATCACCACCCACAGCGTGGGCGCGTCGGGTCTCTCCAGCAGGCTCTGGCGGCGCAGCCGCAGGTCCACGCGCCTGCCGAGGTCCTCGTCCGCCTCGTTCGGGAAGCCGCCGCGCAGCACTCCGCGCGCGTACGCGTCGGTCTGGAGCAGCCCCGTCACGTAGTGGGGCTCGTAGGTGCGCAGGGTCCGGGCCCCGGCCTCCAGGCTGACGTAGGCGCTGAACCAGTTCGGCAGCACGTCCCGGTAGGTGTGCCACCAGCCGGGCTCGTTGGCCCGCTCGGCGAGCACGACGAACTCGTCGATCTCCTGCCGCTCGGCCCCGTAGGTCTCCAGCAGCTTCTCCACGTACAGCGGCTTGAGCGCGACCTCCGCCTTCTCCAGACGGCGGATGGTGAGCGAGGTCACCCGCAGCGCCTTGGCCGCGTCGTCCAGCGACCTGCCCGCATCCTGCCGCCGCTCCTGAAGGCGCCGGCCCAGGATCATGCGCAGCACGGTGGGAGCACTGGCGCCACCCGTGCCCGTACGGCCTTCGCTCACGTCCTGACCTCCTGAGGGGCTGTCACCGGCCCGAGTCTGACAGCGACTTGCTGACGCGACCAGACCGATACCGGCTGGATGAAATTATCAGGGAGCTGGTTGCAGGTTGAACTGGGGTGCGAGCATGATTGCTTGTGCGACCCGTGCCGCCGAACGCGCGCACGTGACGTCAACCGCCCCTACCCTCCGGCTGGTTGGCACCGACTCCGACCCCCGATGCGTCTCGCCCGGCCGCGCCGCCGCCCCCACGGAAGGCCAACACCGTGTCCCCCCACACGACTTCGTCCCCTCAGCTGTTAGACGCCGTGGACCAGGAACGAACCCACTGGATCGAACTTCCCGCGCACCGCTCCAGCGTCGGGGTCGCCCGCCGCTCCGTCGGCACCCGGCTCAAGTCCTGGAGCCTGCCCGGTGAACTGCGCTCCGACGCGGTCCTGCTGCTGTCGGAACTGGCCACCAACGCGGTGTGCCACACCCTCAGCGCCCGCATCCTGTGCGGCATCGGGATGGTCACCGAGGGGATCCTCCGGCTGGAGGTGCACGATCACGACCACTCGGGGCCCAGACTGCGCCGGTGCCGGGCCGGACCCGACGACGAGGGCGGGCGGGGGCTGTTCCTGGTGGAGGAGCTCGCGGACACCTGGGGGGTGGACCGCTCCAGACTGACCGGAGGAAACGCCGTATGGGCGAATCTGACGGCTTGAACTAACCCACGATCGGCGTGAGTTCGGCGAGCAGCAGGGTGCGGTCGTCCGCCCCGGCCGGGTCGGAGGCGGCGTGCAGCAGCCGTCGGCACAGGGAGGGCAGCGGGTCGTGGTCGACGGCCGCGTCGAGTGCCCCGGCGAGGCGGGCGATCTCCTGGTCTATGTCGGCGTCCCGGGACTCGACCAGTCCGTCGCTGTAGAGCACGAGCAGAGCCGGGTCCTCGATGCTGAGCACGGTCGGCTCGTAGCTGCCCGCGCCGAGCCCCAGCGGCAGGCCCGCGCCGACCAGGGCGACCGGGGCGGTCCGGCCGTCCGGGCCGCGCAGCAGCGGGGGAGGGTGACCGGCGCCCACCAGGGTGCAGGTGTGGTTGCGCGCGTCCCACTCGGCGTAGATGCAGGTCGCGAAGGAGGCGCCCGGGGTCTCGCTGGCGAGCGCGTCGAGCCGTCGTACGAGATCGGCGGGGGGAATGTCGAGTCCCGCCAGGGTGCGTACCGCGGTCCGCAGCTGGATCATGGCCACGGCCGACTCGGGTCCGTGCCCCATCGCGTCCCCGACGATCAGGCTGACCCGGTCCCCCGGGCGTCTGAGCACGTCGAACCAGTCGCCGCCGATGATCGAGCCCTGTCCCGCGGGCAGGGACGCGTGGGCGATGCGACAGCCCTCGACCTCCTGGATGGTGCCCGGCAGCAGGCTGTTGCGGATGGCGAGGGCGGTGCGGCGCTCGTGCTCGTAGCGGCGCGCGTTGTCCAGGGCGACCGCGGCCCGGGCGGCCAGCGACTCCACGGCCGCGATCTCCGCGGTCAGGAACGGCCCCCGTCCCGGCCCGCGCGAGCAGGCGACGAAGCCGATGGCCCCGCCCCGCAGCCGCAGCGGCACCACGAGGAACGAGCGCGCCTTGAGGAGTTCGCCGAGCCGGGCGTCCTCACCGGCGGACACGGCGAGCCGTTCGGCCGTGTGCTCGTCGACCGAGTCGAGCAACTGGGCGTGCCCGTCGACCAGGGCGCGGGCGTACGGCGTCGCGCGGGGGAAGACGAGCACCTCGCCGACCGGGAGGGAGCGCTCCCAGGACTCGGGCGCGTCCGTGCCCACCCGCAGGGCCAGCCGGCGCGCCTCGATCTGGGCGGGGTCCGCGCCCGTGTACGTGGTCTCCTCGCGGCGCCACCGCTCCAGCAGGTACAGGGACGCCGCGTCGCAGAAACCGGGCGTCAGCGCGTGCACGACATGGCTGCCGGTCAGCCCCAGGTCGAGTTCCGAGCCGATGACGTCGGCCGCGGGCGAGAAGGGCGAACGCCGGGGCGGGGGCACGGCGGTGGGGGTGTCGTCGAGATGTCTGTGCGGTTCGTTCCGCAGGGTCGTAGGGCCTTTCCGGGCGGGGGAGGGCGGGCATCCGGCGGGGGACGGCTGATCGCCTGGCGTGGAACGGCAACTATATGATGAGGCGTCAAGTGCCTGGATGGGGAAGGACGTTCCGGTGACCGACTTGGCTGCTCTGCCACCGGAGGCCGATCCGGACAAGGCGAGCGTAGCCCGGATGTACGACGCGATGCTGGGCGGGGAGCACAACTTCGCCATCGACCGGGAGGCGGTGGCGGCCGTCACCGCCATCGACCCGCAGGCGCGGATGCTCGCCCGGGCCAACCGCGCCTTCCTCGGCCGGGCGGTGCGCTTCCTGGCCGGAACCGGCGTGCGGCAGTTCATCGACCTCGGTTCGGGGATCCCGACGCAGGGCAACGTCCACGAGGTCGCGCAGGCGGCGAGCCCGGGCGCCCGGGTGGTCTACGTCGACAAGGACCCGGTGGCCGTCGCCCACAGCACCACCCTGCTGGCCGACAACCCGCACGCCGCCATCGTCGACGCCGACATCCGGCGCCCCGCCGAGATCCTGTCCTCGCCGCAGGTGCGCGAGCTGATCGACTTCGATCAGCCGGTCGCCGTGCTCATGGTCGCGATCCTGCACTTCGTCACGGCGGAGGAGGACCCGGCCGGCATCGTCGCCGCCTTCCGGGACGCCCTGCCGGAGGGCGGCTGGCTGGCTCTGTCCCACGCGACCAACCAGGACCGCCCGGACACGGCCGCGGCCGTCACCCGGCTGTACCGCTCCCGGGCCACCTCACCGGTCACGGTCCGCTCGCACGACGAGATCCAGGACCTCTTCACCGGCTTCGACCTGACGGAACCGGGTCTGGTCCACGTCCCGCTGTGGCGCCCGGACGTCGACGAGGACGTGCCGCGCAACCCGTCGGAGTTCTGGGTGTACGCGGGGGTCGGCCGCAAGAGCGACTGACGCGCATTCACATACTTGAACATTGCTCACGTGGGTGTACAGCCGTGCCCCTGCTGTGCCACGCTCGATCAACTCCGAGGCCCCCTCACCGAGTTGGAGGCGTGAGCATGACCGTTTCCCGCCGTACCGTCCTGGCCACGGCGACCGGTGCCGCGGTGACCGGTGTCGCGATGACCGGAGCGTCCTCGACGCCGGCAGCGGCCGCCGCACCGGGCCCCCGTACGCTGCGCGCGGCCGCCGACTACGCCGTCGAGAAGCTCCGCGCGGTCGCACCGACCGTGACCGCGTTCCCCGTCGGCACCAAGTTCGAGAAGTGGACCTACTCGCAGAACGGCGACTGGGTCGGCGGCTTCTGGCCCGGCACCCTGTGGATGGCGTGGCTGCACAGCGGCGACGACGACTTCCGCACCTGGGCCCTGGCCTCCGCGGCGAAACTGGCCCCGCGCCAGTACGACACCGGCACCCACGACCTGGGCTTCCTCTTCTACCCGTCCTGGGTCACCGCCTGGCGGCTGACCGGCGACGAGACCTGGCGGGCGGGTGCCCTCCAGGCGGCCGACTCCCTCACCCGGCGCTACAACCCGCGCGGCCGCTTCATCCGGGCCTGGGGCGCGCTCACCGATCCGAAGAACGCGGGCCGGGTGATCATCGACACCATGATGAACCTCGACCTCCTGGCCTTCGCGAGCCGGGAGACCGGCGACAGCAGATACCTGGAGATCGCCGCGGAGCACGCGAAGACCGCCCAGCGGGTCTTCCCGCGCCCCGACGGCTCGACCCCGCACGTCTACGACTTCGACCCGGACACCGGGGCACCGCTCGGCCCGAACACCGTCCAGGGCTACAGCCCCACCTCCTGCTGGTCGCGCGGGCAGGCCTGGGGCGTCTACGGCTTCACCACCATGTACCGGCGCACCGGGAACCGCGAGTTCCTGACCACCGCCCGCAGACTCGCCGACTTCGCGATCGGCGCGCTCGGCCCGGACCACGTCCCGGTGTGGGACTACCGGGCGCCGCAGCAGCCGTACGACATCAAGGACGCGTCGGCCGGCGCGATCATGGCCTGCGGGCTGCTCGACCTGTCCGCGGCCACCGGGCGCGGCTCCTACCGGGACGTGGCACTGCGGCTGCTCACCGCGCTGGCGGAGACCTGTCTGACCCGGAACTCGGCCCGTGCGGAGGCGGTCGTGGCCCGCTGCACCCGCAACCGGCCGAACGAGGACGGCATCGAGATCTCGCTGCCGTACGCCGACTACTACCTGCTCGAAGGCATTCTGCGGGTGCTGCGGCCGCAGGACGTCGACCGGGCCATCGACCTGTCGACGTCCTGACGGCAGCCCTCACCCCGCGATGGAGTCCAGCTGTTCCGCCGCCGGGCGCAGCGCCCACAGGTCGCCGCCGGGCGGCGACTCCAACCGCGGAACGGCCCTGCGCGCCTGTGCGTCACCCGCGTCGGCGGCCGCGTGCACCACGTCGGTGGCCGCGTACCGGAGGAACTCCAGCTCCGGATGCGGCCAGGGGGCGGCTCCGGTCGCCGCGGGCAGCAGATAGTCCACCGCCTTGAACAGGCTCTGCCCTTCCGGGCCCTGATAGGCCCACAGGTCGACGCCGATGTGTCGGCCGATGGCCGCGAGCCGGGTGTAGGCGACCAGGTCGAAGGTCGAGTAGTGCCAGCTCCGGGTGCGGGTCAGCTCCTGGGGCTGGCTGCCGTCCGCCGCGATCTGGGGTGCGATGCGCCTGCTCCGGGCGTCGAGGACCGTCCGGCGGGCCAGCGCCTTGTCGCCGGTGGCGCAGGCGAGACCGGCCACCAGCAGGTCGTAGAAGGTGCCGTGGTTGTTGGCGGCGGCGCCCTCCTGCTTGCCGAAGTCGCTGTCCCTGAGCCAGCCGAGGAAGTCGCTGTTCCACCGCGCCATGCCGGTGCGGTCCTTCCCGCTCCATCCCGGCGCACCGGTGTTCAGCAGGGCGAGCGCGTCGATCACGCTGGTGTAGGACTGCGAGAAGTCGATGATGCCGATGGCGCGGCCGTCGTACTTGCAGGGGATGAACTGGGCGTGTTCCAGGTGGGGGTTCATCCGCGTGGCCGGATCGAGGAACCAGGTGCGCAGCACCTGCCCGGCCTTCTCGGCGTACTGCTTCCGGCCCGTGTAGTACCAGGCGAGGGAGAGGTCGTAGGCGGAGTCGAAGGTCTTCTCGACGTCCTGGCGGTCGGTGCCGGAGTCGACCTCGGGATTGCGCTCGCCGTCACGCTGCACATAGGGGCAGCCCCACGGGTTGTCGGCGGTCGGGGACTTGGACGGCCACCAGTACGGGGCCTGGCTCAGGTAGTCGTGGACATCGCCGCCGGGGGCGGGCCGGGGCTTGTCGACGACCGTCCAGGGGCCCTGGTCCAGCCACTTGTCGGCGCGGGTCCTCAACGCCCGGACCGCCGAGCGCAGTTGAGGATCAGCAGGCAGGCGCTGCTTGGTGGCTTGGAGACGGGCGCCGTCCAGGACCACGGTGTGAGGGACCGAGGTCTGCGCTGTGACCGGAGCCGAGAGGACCGATGTGAACGCGGCCAGGGACGTCAGCAGCACGAGCAGCCGGGAGCGCGCACTCATCGGACCGCCCCCTTGAGCCCACGCTGTGCCTCGTACAGGTTCCGCGGGCGCACCGCCCCCGGACTGCCGTACAGCTCCAGGCGCGTGTGCAGATCGCCCGTGAAGTCGGGCACGTCGATCTGGTCGAACTCCCTGACCTCGTCGATGCCGACGGTCGCCGAGTACGGGGCCAGGCCGTCGATCTTCACCAGCCCCGCGCGGCCGTTGGTGACCCGGACGTTCCAGTGCGTGAACCGGGCGCCGAACAGGGGTCCCGCGCTCGCGTCCCCGCCGTGGCGGCCGTTGTTGTTGACGGTGATGTCGGTGCGCACATTGGCGAAGGGCAGGCCGCGATGACTGTCGAAGGTGCCCATCCGCATGTCCCCGCGCGACCAGACGTTGTACGACGACAGCCCTTCGACGTTGATGCCGTGCAGCTGGGTGCCCGCGGGCGCCGGGCTGGTGCGCTCCTCGATGGTGAAGTCCTCGACGAGGTTGTCGTGCGAACCCTCGCGGCAGAAGTAGGGGTGATGGGAGCCACGGCCGGCCACCCGCGTGCGGCGCAGGGTGCAGGCGGAGGCGGCCACCAGGCCGAAGCCGTTGTCGACATGACGGACCGTCACGTCGTCGACCCAGCAGTCGTACGCGCACTGGAGCACGACACCGTTGTGCCCCTTGTCCAGCAGATGCGGCTGCTGCGGGGTCTCGACCGCCTCCAGGGTCAGCCCCTCGACCCCCGATCCGCTCAACTCCGGTACATGTGTGGTCAGTTGCGGCTGCCACTCCGGACGCAGATCGAGCGGCAGGGGCCGTTCGAGGGTGACCTCACGGCCGTGGACGTGGGCGATGCGGACGGGCCACTCGTAGGGAACGTACGACGTCAGCTTCGTCTTGTCGTCCCAGAAGTAGGCCTCGGGCCCCGGGCCGCCGCCGCACATGTGCTCCAGGAGGGTGTGGTCGGCGTCGTCCGCCAGGCGGAGGAGGACCAGGGCGCCCGGACGCAGTGCGGAGGCGTCGGCGACCCGCACCCTCCAGAAGCCCTGCCGGGCCGGGGCGACCGTCGTGAGCGTCCGCCACTCGTCGCGCCGGTTGCCCGTCCAGCCCTCGAAGGGCCACGCCCTGGCCCGGATCGCCGCGACGAGGGACTCCCAACGGGCCCTCGGCGCAAGCCAGATCAGCCCGCCGGCCCACGACCACGACGACTTGTCCCCGCCGTAGCGCGAGCCGTACGTGCCGATGAGCTCGGTGAGGTTCTTCGTCGCGTACAACGTCGTACGGCCGCTGCCGGCGCCCTTCAGGATCACGTTCGAGTGGTTGACGCGGATGACGTCGTCGATACGGAACGTGCCCGGAGGGATGGTGACCGTGCCACCGCCGGCCCTTCCGGCGGCGGCGATGGCACGGTTGATCGCGGGGGCGGAGTCGGTGGAGCCGTCCGCCACGGCGCCGAAGTCGCGGACGTCGGCGACGACCCGTCGGCGCGGGAGGCGCTCCGCCCCGCCGTGGCAGCCGGCTCGTCCGACGTACGGGATCTGGGGGTGGGTGAAAGGAGTGCGTCGGTACTCCCGCCAGAGGGGGGCCGCTTGGGCTGCCGACGCGGTTCCGGTGGTTCCGGCGGTCAGGGCCACGGCGACGGCGCTTCCCAGCATCGACCGTCTGGTCATGCCCATGACATCGAATTCGTTCATGTCTGATCGCCCTTCCCATGGAGCTTTCATGGATGTGAACGACGTTCATGAGTGCGTCGAGCGGTGAGCATGCCACGACGTTGTGCAGTGCGAAAGAGGTTGCGCAGGGGTTGATGGGTCAGATCCCTGAACCGGGCACGGCAGAGCCCCGTCGACAGGCGGCTGTCGACGGGGCTCTGTGATGCGGTACTACCGGCCGCTCCTGCCGACCGCCACGACGCCGGTGACCTTCGCGCCGGTCAGGTTGTCGTAGACGACCTCACCGCCCGCCTTCTTCCAGATCCGGAGGCGGAAGGTGTCCGGTGCGTCGGTGGCGGTGACCCGGAAGCCGTACCCGCTCCGGCCGTTGACCGTGCCGGACCCCTGGTAGACGGCCTGGGAGCCGGTCACTACCAGCCAGTCGGAGGCGGTCGAGCGGAACTTCAGCCTGGCCGGGCCGAAGTCGAAGGAGACCTCGCCGACCGGCGTCACCAGGCCCGGCAGATAGGCCGCCGCGAAGGAGAAGGCGGCCTTGCCCGTCAGGTCCGGCCCGGCCGGGTAGGCGCCGGTCGGGGAGCCGACGACACCGGCACCGAGCGCCGGACCGGCGGAGCGGTCGTAGACGATCAGCTCCGGGAGCGTCCTGCTGTCCGAGGCGCCGTCGTCGTCGGTGACCGTGACCACCGGACGCCGGATCCCGGCCTTGGCGAACGTGTGCTCGGCCCGGCAGCCCGAGGCGGTGACCTTGCCGGACGCCGGCGCGCTCCCGTCCTTCCAGTCGACCACGCAGGTGTGCGTGTCGCTCGTACCCGGGTCGCTGAACTCGGCCGTGACGACCGCGCGCCCGCCGACCGGCACCGGGGACTGCGGACCGGTGACGGAGGTGAGGGCCGGTGCCGCGTTGGCCACCTTGACCGTCGCCGTGTCCCTGCTGCGGCCGCCGGTCAGGGTGACCGTCCAGGTGCCGTCGTCGGTGCAGGTCACCGTCGTGGCCGCCGAGCCGGGGTCGGCGAAGGTGCAGGGTGCACCCGCCTCGACGGTCCACTGTGGGCTGCCCGCCCCGGAGTGGGTGCCGTGCAGGGCGATCGCCTCGCCCTCCTCGCCGCCGGTGTCAGCACCGGCGTGCACGACGCTCACCGGGTCGATGCTCGTCAGCGTGGGCACGACCTTCCTGATCATTCCGTCGGCGTCGAACTCCAGCCTGTCGAGGGTCGTTTCACGGTGCGTGCCGTCACCGCCGGGGATCGCGAACCGGTGATAGGCGATGTACCAGTCGTCGGTGTTCGGCACCTGGACGACCGAGTGGTGGCCGGGGCCCTTGATGCCGAGCGAGAGGTCCTTCTCCAGGATCACGCCCCGCTTGGTCCAGGGTCCGGTGGGGGAGGGGCCGGTGGCGTAGGCGACGCGGTAGTTCTCGTCGCGGGTGTCGTTCTCCGACCACATGAAGTAGTAGGTTCCGGCCCGCTTGATGACGAACGTGCCCTCGTTGTAGCCGCTGGGCGTGATGTCCTTCATCCTCGTCAGGTCGAGCGAGGTCATGTCGGCGTTCAGCGGCGCCACGTAGGCGTGCCCGTTGCCCCAGTAGAGGTACGACTGCCCGTCGTCGTCCGTGAACACGGCCGGGTCGATCATCTGGCCGCTGAACTGGCCCGCCTTCAGCAGGGGTTGGCCCAGCGCGTCCTTGAACGGACCGGCCGGCGAGTCGGACACCGCCACACCGATGTTGGCGTCGGCACAGAAGTAGAAGAAGTACTTGCCGTCCTTCTCGGCGATCGTCGGTGCCCAGGCCCTGCTGTCGGCCCAGGAGACGTCGGGGCCGAGGTCCAGGATGACGCCGTGGTCCTTCCAGTGGACCAGGTCGGTGGAGGAGTACGCCTTGAACTGCGTACCGCTCCAGCCCTCGAAGCCGTCGGTGGTCGGATACAGGTAGAAGGTGTCGCCGAACCGCACGATGTTCGGGTCGGCGTTGAGACCGGGCAGTACCGGGCTCTTCATGACGACCGCCGAGACCGTCCAGCTGCGCTTCTTGCCGTCGGACCCCGTCACCTCGTAGGTCACCGGCTTGCTGAAGTCCTGCACGCTGCCGGAGGCGGGACTGATCGCCGCCCCGTGCGCGAGGGTGAACTCCGGTGCCAGCGCCGTGAGATCGGTGCCTTCCTTCATCGGCAGCGTGACCTTGCTGCCGGCGTCGTCGACGACGGCGTCGACCTTCAGCGCCGGGTGCGAGGCCTTCGCGATGCCCGCGGTGTTGCCGCTGAGCTCCATGACCTCGGCGGCGCTCAGGGCACGGTCGTAGACGCGGAAGTCGTCGACCTCGCCGCCGAAGGACGGGTCGGCCGCGTACAGGGACCTGCCGATGTAGCCGCTGTAGTCCTTGTCCGCGTCGTACAGCTCGGACGGCTTGATGGTGGTCGTCGTACGGGCCGCCTCGACGCCGTCGACATAGAGGACCAGCGCGCCGGTCGCACCGTCGAGGGTGACGGTGACGTGCCGCCACTGGCCCGGGGTGAGCTGCGAGCCGGCCGTCAGCTTCGACTCGGCCGACCAACTCGCTTTGGTGATGGCCGAGTAGAGGCTGTTGCCGCCGTTGGAGGGGGTGGCGAACAGGTACTTGTCGCTGTCGGGGCCGAGCCCGAACAGCCACTGGAAGCTGCTGCCGCCCTTCCACTTGGCGTAGGTGGACACGGTCACGCTGCCGGCGTTCCTCAGCACACCGTTCGGAATCCTCACGTACGGCGAACCCGTCGCGTCTCCCGACATCTTGAAGGAGCCGCCCTGCACGCCCGTGCCGAAGCCGGGCACACCGACGTAGGTGCCGTGGTAGCCGTGTCCGCTGGAGTCGACCGCGATGTTTCCGGACGTCTCGTCGAAGCCGTAGTGCAGCAGCAGGTCGGCCGGGACGTCGGGGCCCTCCTCGGACACGGTGACCTCCGCCCGGACCGGGATCGCGTTGCCGTCCGGCAGGCTGCCGGTGACGGTGAAGGTGCCGGCCTGCGCGTACCGGGAGGCCGGGACGTCCTCCCAGGTGACCGCGACGGGACGCCTGACGCCGTCGGCGTACGTGGCGATCACGGTGGCGGGCAGGACGGGTGCCTCACCGATCCGCGTCTTCACCTCGATGGCCTCGACGCTCTCCACGAGCTGGTCGGGCTGATAGGCGCGCAGCAGCCGGTCGTACTCGGCCTGGGTGACCGGCAGGACCGTGCCGTGGCGCGGCCTGGCCGGCAGGTCGTAGTCGGCGACCGGCGTCCAGGTGCCGGAGTCGAGGTCCGTCGTCTCGAAGGGGATATAGCCGCGGCCGCCGAACTCGTCGAGGAAGGCATACCACTTCTCCTCGGTGTTCGACTTGAAGACCAACGGCCCCTCTGCGGCGCTCATCGCGCCCTTGCCGATGCCCTCGGCGACCGCGGTCCAGTTCGGATCGAGGATCGAGTCGCTCTTCTCCTCGAAGATGAACTTGCTGTTGGGCGTGGAGGAGGAGTTGTTCCGCTCGTCCTTCGACAGCCGGTAGTAGGTGCCGTTGTGCTGGATCATCGTGGAGTCGATGACCGAGTAGCCGCGGTCGATCCAGACCCTGGGCTCGCTGAAGGTGTAGAAGTCGCGGGTGGTCGCGTACATCATGCGGTTGTACGTGTCGCCGGAGTGCGCCTCGTTGTCGTACAGCTTCGACGCCCAGAAGACCACGTACTCGCCGCGCTCGGCGTCGTAGAACGCCTCCGGCGCCCAGGTGTTGCCCGCGCTGTCGGGGGACACCTTGACGAGGCGCTGGTTCGTCCAGTGCACCAGGTCGGTGGACTCCCAGACCATGATGGACTTGCTGCCGGTGCGCTGGGCGGCGTCCCAGTCGCCGTTGCCGTAGATCCGGAGGTCGGTGGCGATCTGGTAGAACTTGTCGCCCTCGGGGGAGCGGATGATGAACGGGTCGCGCAGGCCCTTCTCGCCGAGCGTGGAGGTCAGGACCGGCTTGCCGTCGTTCAACTCCCGCCATTTCAGCGGGTCGTCACCCTTGCTGAGCGCGGCGTAGAGCTGCTCGCCGTCGGAGGTGCCCTCGCCGGTGAAGTAGCTGAACATGTAGCCCTTGAGGGCTTCCTTCGCCGGGAGTTCGGGGACCTTGGCGGTGAAGGTGCGGGTCGCCTTCGCCGTGCCCTTGGTGACGGTGGCGGTCAGCTCGGCGGTGGTGGCGCCGGCGCCGTGCGCGGGGCGGTGGACCACGCCGTCGTCCGCGACGACGTCCTGGTCGGCGGAGGACCAGGAGACGGCCGTGCCGTAGTCGCCCCGGGACGGGAGGGTCAGGTTGCCGCGGACGTCGTCGACATTGCGGACGACGAGGTTCTCGGTGGCCCGGTCGGTCGCGGTCTGGTCGTCGAAGTCCGCCACGACCGTGACGTCGAAGCTCTTGGTGTCGGTCGCGGAGCCCTTCCTCAGGGTCGCCGTGAGCGTGGCGTGGCCGTCGGGTTCACCGGCGGCGGGGCGGGTGACCTTGCCCGTGTCGGACACCACGCCGGGGTTGTCGCTGGCCCAGGTGATCGTCGACCCGCCCGCCGTGCCGGACTTGGGGAGGGCGAGGTCGGCCGTGACCGCGCTGGTGTCGCCGAGGCTCAGGGCGGCCTTGTCGGCGGCGACGCCCTCCGCGGCGATCGGCAGGGTCAGCTCGTCGACCTCGGCGGGGTCCAGGGCGCGGTCGTAGACCCGGAAGTCGCGGATTCGGCCCTTGAACAGCTTGTCGCCGGAGTAGACCGACCTGCCTATGTAGTTGGCGGTGGTCGTGCCGGAGCCGATGGAACCGGGGGTGATGGTCACCGAGGTGTTGCGGCCGACCTCGACACCGTCCTCGTAGAGGATGCCGGTGGTGCCGGTCTGGGTGTAGGTGAGCTGCTTCCACACCCCGCGGGCCAGGTTGTGCGAGTCGGTGGGCCGGGTGTTCTGCTCGGTCGACCAGTTGCCGCTCGCGATCGCGGTGCGCAGGGAGTTCCCGGTGGCGAACAGGTAGCCGTTGCCGGTGCTGCCGCTGGAGTTGCCGAAGCCGTAGATGAAGTACGGCGTGCTCTGGGCGGGGTCGAGCCACACGTCCGCCGAGACGCTGATCGAGGTCATGCCCTTCATGACGTCGTCGGGCACCTTGATGTAGGTGTCGGAGCCGTTGAAGGCGAGCCCCTGCCCGGGGGCCGACCAGTCGGCCGTGCCGATCACGCTGCCGTCGCGGCCGTGGCCGGAGGCGTCCGCGACGGTGCTGCCGGAGGCGGCGTCCAGCTTGTACCAGAGGGCCAGGCCGTCGGTGAGGTCCGTGGTGTCCGCCGCCTGCGCGGGAACCACGGGTGCGGTGAGGCCCAGGAACAGTGCCGCGGCGGTCAGACCGGTGAGGCGGCCCGCCCGGCGTCTCGCGCGGATGCGCGGACGTGCGAAGTACGTCATGTGGGGTTTCCCTGCTGAGACATGGCGGGGTCCCGGCGCCGGGCATGGGGGTGCCTCGGCCGTGGGCACCCGCCGTTTCGGCTGTGTGACGTCGTGTTGCGAGAGTGTCAATCGCACTCCGTGGGGGCGTCAAGAGGTTTCGAACAATGTCCGACCAGTCGAACATGACTCATTTCCCGGCATGCCCAACGGAGTTGGGGGCAATCGGGGGGTACTCAACGTCATGACCTCAGACATCCGCACGTCATGACCTTCATTCGAAGGGATGGCACCATGCTCGCCATCATCTCCGCGGTCCTGTTCTTCATCTCCTTTCTGATCAACGCCGCGGACATCTCGACGAACGACACCTTCACGTCGACCAACATCATGCTGCTCGGCCTGATGGTGCTCGCCCTCCATCTGGCCGGCGTCGGCAGCGGCTGGAACGTCCGCGGGCGCCGGTAGTGAGCCGTCTCAAGCGCGGGGCAGCCCCCAGCGCGGCGCCGGCGCGTTCGGACGGACGGGCGCGACGCTCAGGTCGGGACGTTCACCCCTGGCGGTGACGAGCGCCGACCCGCCCTTCGGCAAGGCGATGCGCACGGCCCCGTCCCCTGCGTCCTCGTGGCGCAGGGGACGACCGCGCCCGTCCCGCACCTCGATCGGGCCCGCGATCCCATGCCGTACGACACAGGGGGCGCCCGCCTCGCTGACCAGCCGCACCCAGCGGGTGGTGCCGCTCCGACGGACCGCGCTGAGCAGGAAGGCCCCCTGGGTGCGGAAGCCGTGCACGGTCAGGTCCTGCCAGGCGGCGGGCAGCGCGGGGAAAACCCTGATGACGCCGCCCCACGACTGGCACACCATGTCGTGCAGGGACTGGGCCGCCGACAGGGGTGTCTCGATGACCGGGCCCGACTCCTGGTACATGGTGTTGGGCTTGATGAAGCGGGCCATCAGCTCACCGAGATATCCGAGCGCGTCCTCGCCCTTGCCGAGCAGCGCCGACATGGACGCGGCGCCGGTGAACGTGTAGCCCTGGAGAGCCCCCTCGAAGCCCACCCAGTGCGCCAACGACCGCTCGATCAGGGCGCGTTCCTCGGGCGTGCGGCCGGTCACCTCGTACAGCGGGTACACCGCGAGGAGATGCGAGTAGTGGCGGTGCGACTTCGCGAAGGGGATGTCCGCACCGATCATGAAGCCGTTGGCGTCGACCGGGTACGGCGTGAGCCGGGCGAGGACGTCCCGCCAGCGGGGTGCCGACTCGTCGTCGATGCCGAGGAGTTCGGCGGAGTCGACGAGGGTCCGGCAGCCCCAGGACAGGAGCATCAGGTCGTAGGTGCAGTCGCGGGAGTTGCCGCCGTACTCCGGTGAGAAGGTGGCGGGCAGATGGAGCCTGCCGTCCGGTCCGGGTTCGAGGAAGTGCAGGTAGTAGGTGACCGCCTTGCGCAGGAGCGGGAACAGGACGTCACGCAGGATCGACTCGTCCATCGTGTGCCGGTAACTGAGCCAGACGTTGTGCAACGCCCAGGTCAGATTGCCGACTTCGGGGGTCGGCGGGTCCTGGCCGGGGATGCCGACGCCGTACCCCATGAGGGCACTGGCGGCGCCGTTGACCAGCTGGGGATCGGTGGTGCGCGGGATGCCGAGGGAGTCGGCTCGGTAGGGCGCCGGGGTCTCCTGGGAGAGGTTGGCCCGGAACTCGCTCAACGCCCTGGTGATGGCGTCCAGTTCGAGGTGGTTGGAGCCGTGGATGAGCCAGTACTCCAGTTGCGCGTTGAGGTTCCACCAGGTGTTGGGCCAGGGCGTCGGCTCCAGCCAGGGGCCGCTGGTCGCCATCACGGGGGCGTCCCGGCGGGCCGCGGCGGCCGCCTTGTACAGCTGGATCCAGTAGAAGCGCTGGAGCCGGGCGTCGGGGACGGAGAGGAAGCTCCTGCGGTAGTAGGCGTGCCACCACGCGCGGTGGTCCAAGGCCAGGGCGGTGTAGGGGAGCAGGGCCGCGGTGCGTACCCTCCTGAGGGCCCGGCCGAGCGCCGTGGTCCTCGGGTACGAGTGCGCGACATGCGCGTACAGGGTCCGTGTCCCTCCCCTCGTCCGCTCCTGCCACGCGGTGACGTGCTGTCCGCCCGCCAGTAGCGGCTGTACGGCTGCGGTGACGCCGTCGTGGTCGGCGACCTCGGCGGGCGGGTTGGCCCGGTAGCCGTCCGGCAGCGGCTTGAAGGCGGCACGCGGGCTGATCGCGTCCGCGGGATGGAAGACCCAGCGGAAGCCGCGCTCGCCCTCGCTCGGCGTCACCTCGACGGCGAGCACGGAGCGGTCGTTGTGCACGAGGGCGCGCAGCCGCAGTGTGCCCTTGTCGGTGGTGAGCGTCCCGGTCAACTCGGCCTCGTGCAGCGACAGTCGCCAGTCGAGACCGGTGATCGCGCCCACCGGCTCCAGGGTGAAGTGGCCGATCGGCAGCCGGGCGAGCCCGAAGAGGGAGCCGAACTCCGGTCGGTGGTCCTGCACTTCGGAGTGCTGGACGTTGAAGCGTACGGCGGAGGAGGCCGCTCCCGGCTCGGCGTAGATGCCGGAGCCGAGGAAGCCGTTGCCGAGGAACGGGCCTTCGTACCAGGCCGTCGGCATCCGCTGCCAGACCAGGTCGGCGTCGTCGAGCACGGTGTGCCAGGGGTCGCGGGCCGGCGCGGTGTCGACGGCTTCGGCCGCTGCCGCCGGTGCGGTGAGGCCCGAGGCCAGCAGCCCGCCGCCGAGGGCGGTCCCGGTGGCGAGAACGGTACGTCGGGACGGATCGGGCGCGGCGGGAGAGGGCATGGTGTCTCCAGACAGGCTCGGCGCGGCTCTGTGCCAGGAATCATCGGAGCTATTCCGCGAAGCAACTTAGAGTTGGGGCTGCTGCCCGTCAATGGAACGGGATAGATCCGATGTGTATCCGGGCTCCCGCATCCAGGCCCGAGTGCCGAAGGACGCACAGGCCCGCGAGGCCACCACCGCGGCGGCACGCAGGGCCTCGACGAACCCTTCCGGGGTCAACTCGCCCTGGTCGGCGAGGTGACGGGTGAGCGCCCCGTGCAGGACGTCACCCGCGCCGAGCGTGTCCGCCACCCGGACGGCGGGCACGTCCACGGTGCCGCCGCCGTCAGGGCCCGCCCACAGGACGGGGCGCCCGCCGCGGCTGATCGCGCACCACACCACTCCGTGCTCCCGGAGGAAGCCCAGCGCGTCCTCGGGGCTTTCGGTGCCCGGCGGCCGGAAGTCCTCGGAGCACACGGCCACGTCGATCGACGGCAGGAGTCCTTCCGTACCGGCCTTCCAGCTGCCCCCGTCGAACACGGTCCGCCGCCCGGCGGCACGTGCGGCGCGGGCGGTCTCGGTCGCCAACTCCATGTGGTGGCCGTCGAACTCGACGATGTCGCAGGCGGCCACCAGCGCTTCGAGGTCGGCCGGTGGCCCGAGCCGGTAGCCGGTCGCGTTGGTCGACGCGACGGCACGGTCCCCGCTCGACGCCGTGACCAGAATCGACGACACCGCGGGCGGCTCGACGGAGCCGGCCGCCAGATCCGACACGCCGACGCCGAGCCGGGCCAGGTCCGCCGCGACCGCGAGCCCGAGGGGATGGGCGCCGATCCCGGTGAGCAGCCGGGCCGCCCCGCCCAGGTGACCGAAGGCCACGGCGGCGTTCGCCGCGGGGCCGCCGGCGGCCACGACCTGCTCACGGGCCGTCAGTTTCTCGTTGGAGCCGGGCACATGGTCCACGAGCTGGATGACGTCCAGGGTGCACAGGCCCACGAACAGCCCTGCGGGACCTGGGTTGTCCGTCGGCCTGCGCACCTTCTCCACCCCTCTTCGTCCGGCTCCGCCTCCCGCTCCCGACCTCAGCCCGCCGCCCTCTTCACCAGCTCGCCGATCCGCGCCTCGTCCGCCGCGGTGAGCCGCGTGAGCGCGAAGGCGGTCGGCCACATGGTGCCCTCGTCGAGGTTCGCCTTGTCGTTGAAACCGAAGGTCGCGTACCGGGCGTTGAACTTCTGCGCGCTCTGGAAGAAGCAGACGACCTTGCCGTCCTTGGCGTACGCGGGCATCCCGTACCAGAGCTTCGGCGCCAGGTCCGGTGCGCTCACCTTGACCACGGCGTGGATCCGCTCGGCCATGACCCGGTCCGAGTCCTGCATCTCGGCGATCTTCGCGACCACCGCGGCCTCTTCCTCCGCCGCCTTGTCGGCCCGTGAGCCGCGGCGCGCCGACGTCTTGACCTCCTGGGCCCGCTCCTTCATCGCGGCGCGCTCCTCGGCGGTGAACGTCTCGGTCCTCTTCGTGGTCTTCCGCGTGCTGGTCATGTCGGTTCCTTCCGGTGCAGGGATGGTACGGGTGTGGGCAGGGCACGGAGCGGGGGCAGGGCTCAGGGACATCTTCACGCGGGACGGCGCGCCGCGCCGCTCACCCCCACGCGCCGGCGATCTGCCGGGTCGTGGCGTTGAGCCGGTTGAACAGATTGGTCACGCCGACCATCAGGACGATCGCGGCCAGCTGCTTCTCGTCGAAGTAGGTGGCGGCGGTGTCCCAGATCTCGTCGCTCACCGCGTCGGGACGGTCGGCCAGCCGGGTCGCCGCCTCGGCCAGCGCGAGCGCCGCCCGCTCCTCCTCGCTGAAGCAGGGGGCCTCCCGCCACGCGACGACCGTGGCCAGCCGCTCCTCGCTCACTCCGGCCTTACGGGCCGTCCTGGCACCGCCGTCGACACAGGCGCTGCATCCGTTGATCTGGCTGACCCGCAGATGCACCAGCTCCAGCGTCTGCCCGTCCACGCCACCGGCGTGCACGGTCTTCATGAGCTGCTGGATGGGCTGCATCGCGTCGGACAGGACGACGGCGGGGTTCTGCATACGGGACTGCATCTGGCTGCTCTCCTCGGTCGGACGGTGCCCCGTCCCTGCGGGGCGTGATGCCATCTCAGCCGAGAGGGGTTGTCAGGACGACGGCCGTGGGACACCGTGGGACAGCCGAAACGGCCTTGAACAGGCACGATCCGGCCCGGAGAAGTACTGCCGGGGCGGGACAGAGGGGCGGGGGACAGTGGTGGAGGGGCGGGGGACAGGGGTGGCACACGGCAGCACAGCGGGCGGCGATCCGCAGGAGGAGCTGGCCGCGCGACTGCGGCTGCTCCAGGAGCTGTCCAAGCGGGGCGTACGGGCCCTCGCACGGGACGCCGGACTCAGCTCGTCGTCGCTGTCCCGCTACCTCACCGGCCGGACGGTCCCGCCCTGGCCCGCGGTGATCGCCCTGTGCCGCCTGGTCCAGCGCGACCCCCGCCCGTTGCGCCCCCTGTGGGAGCGGGCCTCCACCCCGCTCCCCGCGCCGCCGAAGACCAGCCGTCAGGTCCCGCCCCCGTCGCCGCCCGCCGGGGTGCCGCGGCCGCCCCGCAACGACCTCCCGCGCGACGTGCCCGACTTCACCGGCCGCGAGGCCCAGCTGGAGGCCGTCCTCGACGGGATCGCCGACAGCCGGGTGATCGCCGTCGACGGCATGGCGGGCGTCGGCAAGACCTGCCTGGCGGTGCACGCCGCGCACCGGCTCGCCGCCGACTACCCGGACGCCCAGCTCTACCTCGACCTGCACGGCTTCACGGCGGGCCGCGAGCCGCTCGACCCCGACCGCGCGCTGCGGACCCTGCTCGCCGCGCTCGACGTGCCCTCCGAGAAGGTCCCGCAGGAAGGCGGCGTGGAGGAGCTCGCCGCCTGCTGGCGCTCCGAACTCGCGCACCGGCGGGCCGTCGTGGTCCTGGACAACGCGGCCGACGCCGACCAGGTCCGCCCGCTGCTGCCCGGCGCCGGCCCTTCCGTCGCCCTGATCACCAGCCGCAACCGGCTGCTGGGCCTGGACGAGGTCCCGCCGGTCTCCCTGGACGTCCTCACCGAGCAGGAGAGCGCCGAACTCCTGGCCCGTGCCGGCGGCGAGGCCGGCAACCCCGAGGGGCGCCTCGCCCGTGACCCCGAGAACACGGCGGAGGTGCTGCGGCGGTGCGGCCGGCTGCCGCTGGCGCTGCGGCTGACCGCGGCCCGGCTGCGGCACCGGCCGGGCTGGACGGTGGGCATCCTCGTCGAGCGGATGGCGGAGGGGGCGAGCGAGTTCGACACCGCGTTCGCCATGTCCGTACGGCAGTTGGACCGCGCGAAGGCCCGGCTGTTCCGTCTGCTCGGCCTGCTGCCCGGGTCCTCGTTCGACGAGTACGTGGCGGCGGCCCTGGCCGAGGTGCCGCTGCGCGACGCGCGGGCCATGCTGGAGGACCTGCTGGACGCGCACCTCGTCCAGGAGCCGGCGGCCGGCCGCTACCGGCTCCACGACCTGGTGCGCCAGCACGCCCGCCGGACCGCCATCGAGCAGGACTCCGAGGCGGACCGGGACCGGGCGCTCACCCGGGTCCTGGACTACTACGTGCACGCGGCCGCCGCCGCGGACGCCGCGATGCCGTTCCCGGGCCTGAGCCGCGAGGCCTCGGTGGACGGCCCACCGGCCGAACTGCCGCGGTTCGACCACAAGATCGCCGCCCTGATCTGGTTCGGCACCGAGTACCTGAACCTCCTGGCCGCGTTCGAGGCGGCGGAGAGCGCGGGCGCCGACCGGCATCTGTGCGAACTGCCGCGCTTCATGCGGGCGTACTTCGCCCGGCGCTGCGGCACCACGATGCTCAACGGCCTCTTCGAACGGTCCCTGGCCGCCGCGCAACGCCTGGGCGATCCCCTGCAACTGGCCGAGGCCCACAGCGACTTGGGCTTCGCCCGCTACAACGCGGGCCGCATGGCCGAGGCGGCGGCCGCGTACGAGACGGCGACCTCGCTGCTGTCGCACTCGGCGGACCTCCGCGCCGAGGCCGAACTGACCATGCGGCGCGGCTACTTGAGATGGGACGAGGGATACGTCGAGGAACCGCTCGGCCTGTTCCGGCTGGCCGGGAAGCTCTACGCGGACGCCGACTGCCCCATGGGCGCGGCCCACGCGACCGCGTACGAGGCCTGGGCCCTGCTCCAGCTGGGACACCGCGAGGAGGCCGCGCAGCTCGCCCGCACGGCGCTGGAGGTTCCGCACGCCGACGGGGCGTGGCCGCCCACGCTGACGGCCCTCATCACCCTCGGCGTGGCCGTCGCGCACGAGGACCCCGACGAGGCCACCGAGCACCTCCACCGGGCGCTCGCGCTCGCCCGGGAGGACGGCCACCGGCACAACGAGGCATGGTGCCTGAACTGCCTCGGCGTGGCCCTGCGCCGGACGGGCCGCTACGAGGAGGCCCTGGCCGCCCACGAGCAGGCGTTCACCCTGCTGGACGAACTCTTCGAGGAGCACTGGAAGATCCACTTCCTGAACCCCTACGCCGAGACCTGCCGCCTGGCAGGCCTCCCCGAGAAGGCCCGGACCCTCCACCACCAGGCCCTGACCCTCGCCCCGAAACTCGGCAACCGCCACGCCGAGTCCCTGGCCCACGAGGGCCTCGCGGCCCTCCTCGACGCCACGGACCCGGAGACGGCGACGGAACACCGAGCGGCGGCGCGGGCGGTATTGCCGGAGGTGCCGTAAGGAGTGTCGTCCAGCCGTCAGGGCTTCCCGGTGCGTCCCGTCACGTCCTGAGTCCGGCGACCAGGATTGCGATCAGTCGGCGGGGGTCGTAGCGCGGGTCGGTGTCCGCGCCGATGCAGAGGTTGCCGACGCCGCGCATCAACTCGTACGCCTCGACGCCGGAGCGGATCTCCCCGGCGTCGGCCGCGGCGTCGAGCAGCTCGGTGCACACGGGCACGAGGCGGTCCAGGAAGTACGCGTGGAGCGTGTCGAACCCGGAGTTGTCGGACTGCAGCACGCCCGCGAGCCCGTGCTTGGTGACCAGGAAGTCGACGAACTGGTTGATCCACTGCTCCAGTGCGGTGTGCGCGGTGGGGCTGCTCGCGAGCAGGGCGGGGCCGGCCTCGGCGCAGGCGTCGACCTGGTGCCGGTAGACGGCGATAATCAGGTCCGCCCGGGTGGGGAAGTGCCGGTAGATCGTGCCGAGCCCCACGCCGGCCTCGGCGGCGATGTCACGCACCGGAGCCTCGACGCCCTTGGCGACGAACACCGCGGCCGCCGCGTCGAGGAGCGTCTCCTTGTTGCGCCGGGCGTCCTTCCGGCGCGGGGTCTCGCGCCCTGAGCTGTCGTTCACCGTGCCGCTTCCTCCATCGCTTGCAAAAACGGAACGACGTTCCGTATCGTTCCGGAACGAGGTTCCGTTTGCCCATGATGGCAGAGCGGGACTCTCGCGACCAAGCCATGCCCTGCCGCGTGGCTTCACACCCTCCTGGAGGATCACGCTCATGCAGTACCGCACTTTGGGCCGCACCGGTGTGCAGGTCAGCTCCCTCGCGCTCGGCGCGATGAACTTCGGCCCGATCGGCCGCACCACGCAGGAGGAGGCCACCGCGATCGTCGACGCCGCGCTCGAGGCCGGGGTCAACGTCATCGACACCGCCGACATGTACGGCGACGGCGAGTCGGAGGAGATGGTCGGCAAGGCCATCGCGGGCCGTCGCGACGACCTCGTGCTGGCCACCAAGGCGGGCATGCCGATCGGCGAGGAGCGCAACCACCAGGGCAGTTCGCGCCGCTGGCTGGTCATCGAGCTGGAGGCGAGCCTGCGCCGCCTGGGCGTCGACCACGTCGACCTGTACCAGATCCACCGCTGGGACCCGAGGACCAGTGACGAGGAGACGCTGTCGGCCCTCACCGACCTCCAACGCGCGGGTAAGATCCGCTACTTCGGCTCCTCGACCTTCCCCGCCCACCGCATCGTGCAGGCGCAGTGGGCAGCCCGCGAGCACCACCTCGGCCGCTACGTCACCGAACAGCCCAGCTACTCCATCCTCCAGCGGGGCATCGAGACCCATGTCCTGCCCGTCACCCAGGAGTACGGCCTCGGCGTGCTGGCGTGGAGCCCGTTGGCCTCGGGCTGGCTGTCCGGCGCGATCCGCGAGGGCCGGGACATCACCACCCACCGCTCCGGGTTCCTGCCCGCGCGCTTCGACACCACCCTTCCGGCCAACCGGACCCGGCTCGCCGCCGTGGAGCGGCTGACCACACTCGCCGAGGAGGCCGGACTCTCACTGATCCAGCTCGCCCTCGGCTTCGTGACCGCGCACCCCGGCGTCACCAGCGCCCTCCTCGGCCCCCGCACGGTCGACCACCTGCACTCCCAACTCGCCGCCGCGGACACGGTCCTGACCGCCGACGTCCTCGACGCGATCGACGAGATCGTCACCCCCGGCACCGATCTGGCCCCGGAGGAGAAGTTCGACACCCCACCGTCCCTCCTCGACGCGACCCTGCGCCGCCGACCGCTGCCGCGGGCGTAGGGGGCGAAGGGGGCGAGGGGGCGTAGGAGCTGCGGGGCTGCGCGTCGGGGGCGCGGGCGTGCGCCAAGGCGGCTCGTTGCCCCGACGCGACCCGGCGCCGCCGCTGACCGCTGCCGCGGGCGAGGGGGACGAAGGTCTGCGAGGGGGCGTTGGAGTCGCGGGGCCGTGCGGCGCGGGTGCGGGCGTGCGCCGAGGCGGCTCGTGGCCTCGACGTGACCTGGCGCCGCCGCTGACCGCTGGCGCGGGCGAGGGGGACGAAGGTCTGCGAGGGGGTGTTGGAGTCGCGGGGCCGTGCGGCGCGGGTGCGGGCGTGCGCCGAGGCGGCTCGTGGCCTCGACGTGACCTGGCGCCGCCGCTGACCGCTGCTGCGGGCGAGGGGGACGAAGGGGTGCGAGGGGGCGTTGGAGTCGCGGGGCCGTGCGGGGCGTGCGCCAAGGCGGCTCGTGGTCTCGACACAACCCCGCGCCGCCGCTGAACGCTGGCGCGCGCGAAGGGGACCAGGGAAGCGAGGGGGGCGTAGGAGCTGCGGTGCCGTGCGGCGCGGGCACGGACGTGTACCAAGGCGGCTCGCAGCCCCTGCCGTGTGTGCCCGCGCCGCGCATCACGGCGCCCCCTGGCCCGTCCCGCCCCGCCCCGCCTGCCCCCGCGGCGCAAAAGCCAGGCCCCGAGCACCCCCAACCCCATGCCCCGCACCCCGCCGCCCCCCGTCACGTCGAGCCGAGTCGAACCAAGGACCCCGCCCCACGCACCGCCCACCCACCGCCGTACGCCCACCCACCGCCGTACAGGAAAGGTCTCCCACCCATGCCCCACCACCCCCCGCCCAGCTTCGGCATCATGACCGCCCCCATGCAGACCGGCTACCACGACCTCCTCCGCGTCTGGCGTGAGGCGGACGCCATCCCCGAAATCCGGCACGCCTGGCTCTTCGATCACCTCATGCCGATCGGCGGTGACCCCGACGGGCCGGCGTACGAAGGCTGGACGCTCCTGTCGGCGTTGGCCGCGCAGACCCGGCGGCTGCGGCTCGGCGTGATGGTGACCAGCAACCGGTTCCGGCCGCCCGCCGTGCTGGCCAAGATCGCCACGACCGTCGACATCGTCTCCGACGGACGGCTGGACTTCGGGATAGGCGTCGGTTCCCGACCCGACCACCCCCTCGCGAGGCGCGAGTACGAAGCCCACGGGCTTCCCTTCCACGACTCCGCGCACGCGGTGGGCAGCCTCGACGAGGCCTGCGCGCTGATCAGGCGCCTGTGGACCGAGGAGAAGCCCTTCGACGCGCACGGCACCTACCACCACCTCACCGGAGCCTTCGGCAACCCCAAGCCGGTCCAGCGCCCCCACCCCCCGATCCTCATCGGTGGCCGCGCCGCCTCGACCCTGCGCACCGCCGCCCGACACGCCGACCTGTGGAACATCCCCGGCGGCGACATCGAGGACGCCGCCCGCCGCAGCGCCCTGCTGGACCGCTACTGCGACGAGATCGGGCGCGACCACGCCGAGATCACCCGCTCGATCCACATCGCCGTCTCCTACGACGACCCCGCCCCCGCCCGCCGGGCCATCAGAGAAGCGATCACCGCGGGCTTCACCCACCTCGTCCTCGGCCTGCCGACGCCCTTTCCGGCCCACGCCGCCCAGTGGGTCGCCGACGAGCTCATCACCCCGTCCCTCTGACCCGGCCGTCACTTCCAGCCGTACGCGTACGCCGCCACCCAGGTGATCTCCAGCCGCGCGCTGCTTCCCGGCGCGGCCACCGGACCCTCCAGAGCGCTCTCGTTCTGGAGGACCCAGGACAGCGGCCGGTCCGGCACCCCGCGGGTGTCATGGCCCGTCAGCCGGCCGTCGACGAAGAAGCGGACATGACCCGGCGTCCACTCGGTGGACACCGTGTGCCAGCGCGTCCAGTCGTCACTGCCGGGGAAGTAGCCCTGCTCACCGCCCCCGCACGGATGGTGGAAGGAGCTGAGGGCACCGGTCCACTCGCCTTCGGGATGGTCCATCTCGCAGCCCCCGCCGTAATGCAGCCAGGCGGACTTGTACCCGGGTGCCGGCTCGGTGACCTTGATGCGGGCGCTGTACTTGCCGTACTTCATCTGCATCACCGCCCGCGGCACCAGCGCGGCGGCATGGACGGGGCCCCCGTCGGCCGGCCGCCACATCCGCACGGACATCCTTCCGTCGCCGTTCGCCGCGGGACCGACGCTCACGGTGTCCTCCGGGTGGTAGACCCCCACCACCTCCCGCCCCCGGCTGCGGGCCGTGTCGGGCCAACCCGTCGGATACGCCCACCAGTTGTCGCGGTACTTCCCCTTCAGCCCACCGCAGTAGGCGGCGGACGTGTCGACGTGGTGCTCGCAGTCGCTGAACGAACCCAGCGGTACCCGGTCGCCGTTGAAGTCCTCGGCGAGGACCTGCCAGAACGGCCCGCAGTCGCCGCGGGGCAGACGCGTGGTGGCGGCGTGGCAGGCGTCGGCGTCGGCGGGGGCGCCGTCGGCCCGGGGGAGGCCCAGAAGGCCGCCGACCACGAGCAGGAGGCCCGAGGCCATCACCAGGAATCGGCTGCGGTGGTGCGGCGCTGGGTGTGAACCCATCCCGGGGCTCCTTCAGGACCGGCGGCCGAAGTCGTCCCTCCTTGCCGCGCGGAGCACCGAATGGGCCGTGCACCGCGGGGGCGGACTGCACTTCGCGAAGGAAACATCCTCACCCGCGGAACCCCGCGGCGCCATCCCCCGTACCGGCCGCGCACCCCACGGCCGGCTGTGCCGCTTCAGAACTCCGGCTTCAGAACTCCGGCTTCAGAACTCCGGGCTACAGAACTCCCGCTTCAGAACTCCGGGCTACAGAACTCCCGCTTCAGAACTCGCGGTCGATGCCCGTCACGACCGCCGCGCCGAGCGCCGCGTCCTGTTCGGACAGACCGCTGTCCCGCAGGGCCCGGGAGACCAGTCGTACCGCCTCGGCCTCGGCCTCGGACCGGTCGGCGGCCTCGACCTCGATCCGCGCGGCGAACATGCCGTCGTCCTCCACGCTCAGCAGACTCAGCTCCTCGCTCTCCCCGAGGTCGGTGTTCCGGGGATCCTGGGGCCGCAGCCGTCGCCCGACGTCGGAGCAGACGCCGTCCGAGACCTCACGCAGGAACGTACCGGGGACAGTGATGACGTAGGTGGTCACGGGGACTCCTTTCTGACGTACTGACCGGTTCCCCACGACGACGATCGGAACCGGAGGCCACCGCAGAACGCCCGGGACGGTCGTCTTCGGGAACCGCCCCGGCATGTTCGCGGGAATCGGGGGTAAACGCGGCCAGGACAACCGCAACCTCGGGATGGGCGGACGATGACGACGTCGCTGACGGCCGGCACACGCAGGGCGCCGCGGGAGGCTTGGCCCCCGTACGGGGCGCCGGCGTGCCCCACCGCGTCCACGACGACCGCCTGCCCTGCCCACCGCACTTCGGCGAGGACGCCCATGAGGTGAGATCGGCCACGGGGTCACGGCCGTCAGGACGGGTACCCCGCGGGGACCCACGCGGCCGAACTCGCGTGGGCGGTGAATCGGATGGTCGCTCTGGCCCTTCCACTGCGTCGCCCCAGGGCGGCGGCCGAAGGCAGACGACATGTAGGGGCTGGGGAGGTCGGGACCACAGTGATCCCGGAGACTGAGGCTGCCGGGTCGGTGTCGACGACAGCAGCCGGTGCCGAGACGGAGTGGGAGCTCTGGGAGCCGTCGGTGCTGCTCGTGGAGGACGATCCCGGCGACGCGCTGCTGGTGGAGGAACTCGTCGTCGACGGCACCATGAAGCTGGACCTGCGGTGGGTGCGGTCGATGACCGAGGCCGCCGAGGTGCTCGCCACCGAGACACCGGATTGCGTCCTGCTCGACCTGCACCTGCCGGACGCCCAGGGTCTGGAGGCGGTCTCCCGCGTCCAGGGGCTGGCCGAGCACGTGGCGATCGTGGTCCTCACCGGGCTCGCCGAGGAGCAGACCGGGCTCGCCGCGGTCGCGGCCGGCGCACAGGACTACCTGGTCAAGGGTCGGGTGGAGCCCGAGCTGTTCGGGCGCGCGGTGCGCTACGCGATCCAGCGCAAGCAGACCGAACAGGCGGCCGTGGCCCTCCAGGCCGGTGCGCTCCAGGCCCAGGAGAACGCCCGCCTGGAACGCGGGCTGCTGCCCCGCCCCCTGCTGCGCGCCGAGGGCGTGGACGTGGTGGCGCGCTACCGGCCCGGCCGCGCGCAGACCCTCCTCGGCGGTGACTTCTACGACATCGTCCAGGCCGCCGACGGCACCCTCCACGCGCTCATCGGGGACGTCTCCGGGCACGGCCCGGACGAGGCGGCCCTCGGGGTCGCCCTGCGGATCGCCTGGCGCACCCTCGTCCTCAGCGGCATCACCGGCGCGGAGCAGATGGCCCGCCTGGAGGAACTGCTGATGGCGGAACGGGCCCGTGACGAGGTCTTCGCCACCCTCGTGAGCCTGGCCGCCGTGCCGGGGGAGCAGCGGGCGCATGTCGTACGAGCCGGTCACCACGGCCTGCTCAGACGCACCGGAGCCGATGTCGAGTGGGTGGAGGTGCCCGGCGGCCCGGCCCTCGGCATGGTCCCCGGCGGCGCGTGCTGGCCGATCGCGGAACTGCCGGTCCCGGCGGGGACGTCGGTGGTGCTCTTCACCGACGGACTCTTCGAGGGGCACGTCAGCCGGGGTCCCGAACGCCTCGGCGAGGAGGGCCTGTTGGCCCTCGCCCGGGAGGGAGCGGGGCTGGACCCGGAGGCGTTCGTCGACCGGCTGATCGAGAAGGCCGAGAGCCTGGCCGAGGCGCGCGGTGGCCTGGCCGACGATGTGGCCGTCGTTCATCTGAACTGGAACTGAGTGAGCGGGACGTGGTGTCGGAGCACGGAGTGAGGCAGGCGATGGGCGCGGTCCGGATCGGACGCCGACTGACGGTGCAGGGCTGGGTCTACCTGCTGCTGGCCGTACTGACGCTGCTGGTGGTGGTCGGCAGCGTGGTGGGCGCGAACCTGCTGAGCAGGACGGCGGAGGTCAGCGACCAGCTGCTGCGGCGCGTCCAGCCGGCGCAGAGCGAGGCGTACCGGCTCCAGGCGGCGCTGGTCGACCAGGAGACGGGCATCCGCGGTTACGCGATCACCGCGGACCGGCAGTTCCTCGACCCGTACACCCAGGGCAAGAAGGACGAGGCGCACTCGGCCGACCGGCTGCGCGCGCTCGTCGACGACCGCCCCGAACTGCTGGCCGACCTGAAGGCGATCGAAGGCCAGGCGGCCGCATGGCGCCGCAGCTACGCCGAGCCCCTCGCGGCCTCGGTCACCCCCGGCAGCCCGAAGCCGCCGGACCAGGTGAAGGCCGAACAGGGCCGGAAGGAGTTCGACCGCCTGCGCGCCCTGTGGACCCGCCAGGACACCGACCTCACGAAGGCGGTCCGGGACGGCCGCGCCGAGCTGACCCACGAACGCACGATCCGCGACTGGATCCTGGGCGGCATGGTGGCGGCCTTCCTGCTCGCCGGTCTCGGCTGCGCCGTCCTGGTCCGGATCATGGTGACCCGCCCCCTGGAGGCGCTGAGCACGGCGTCGAAGCGTGTCTCGGGAGGCGACTTCGGGTACGTCATCAGCGGCGGCGGCCCGGCCGACCTGATCGCCGTCGCCAACGCCGTCGAGGGCATGCGCTGGCACATCGTGGCCGAGCTGGAGGCCTCGCGGGAGCAGCAGCAGGAACTGGCCCGGCAGGCCGCGGACCTGGACGAGCAGGCCGTGGAACTGCGCCGCTCCAACGCCGAGCTGGAGCAGTTCGCCTATGTCGCCTCGCACGACCTCCAGGAGCCGCTGCGCAAGATCGCGTCCTTCTGCCAGCTGCTGGAGAAGCGCTACGGCGACGCGCTCGACGACCGGGGCCGGCAGTACATCGACTTCGCCGTGGACGGTGCCCGGCGCATGCAGGTCCTCATCAACGACCTGCTGACCTTCTCCCGGGTCGGACGCGTCAACGACGCACGGGTACCCGTCGGTCTCGACCAGGCGCTGGACAAGGCACTGGCCAACCTGGGCACCGCCGTCGAGGAGTCCGGCGCCCGCGTCGACCGCCCCGACCAGCTGCCCGAGATCGTCGGGGACCCGACCCTGCTGACCATGCTGTGGCAGAACCTGATCGGCAACGCCCTCAAGTTCCGCCGGCCCGACCGCGCTCCGCACGTGTCCATCACCTGCGGCACGGACCCGGACGAGCCCGGGAACCTGCTGATGACCGTCACCGACAACGGCATCGGCATCCCCGAGCCGTTCACGGAGAAGGTGTTCATCATCTTCCAACGGCTGCACAGCCGGGACGCCTACGGTGGTACCGGTATCGGTCTGGCCCTGTGCAAGAAGATCGTGGAACAGCACGGTGGCAGGATCTGGATCGACACCGCTCACACGGACGGCACGCGCTTCTGCTTCACCCTCCCGTCCCTTGTCGAGACCCCGGAGGCGTCCGGCATCGGCACCGAGGAAAAGGCCCTGACATGACCACCCCCGCCGCCAGCCCCATAGACGTGCTCCTCGTCGAGGACGATCCCGGCGACGAGCTGATGACCCGTGAGGCGTTCGAGGACAACAAGATCGGCAACACCCTCCACGTGGTGCGGGACGGCGAGGAGGCCCTGGACTTCCTCTACCGGCGCGGCGAGCACACCGAGGCGCCGCAGCCCGACCTGATCCTCCTCGACCTCAACCTGCCCAAGTACGACGGCCGTCAGGTCCTGGAGAAGATCAAGTCCGACCCGGAGCTGTCCCACATCCCCGTCGTCGTCCTCACCACGTCGGCGGCGGAGGAGGACATCCTGCGCAGCTACAAGCTCCACGCGAACGCCTATGTCACCAAGCCGGTCGATCTGGACCAGTTCATCGCGGCGGTCCGCCAGATCGACGACTTCTTCGTCCAGGTCGTGCGCTTGCCTCGCCACTTCTGACGGATACGGGGTGGGGCCGGGGGCCGCCGCGTCAGCTGCCGTCTTCGGCCGGGCCGGGGGACCCACTCGGGGCTGAGGGGCGAGGGCGCGCTGTCAATGACCGGCGCTCGGGTCTTCGGTGTGCCGGCTGTCTGCGACCGGCGCCGGGGTCTTGGGTGCCGCCGGCGGCCCGCGTCGGGTCTTCGGCGATGCCCGCTGTCCGCGGCCGGAGCCGGAGTCTTCCCTGGTGCTCTCCGCCCGCGGACCTGGGCCGGCGCCCGCTCGGCTCAGCATTGACGCCGAGAGCCCAGCCCGCCGTGCGTGACCTGATGTCCCCGCACCCTCGGGCCCGCCCACGCCCCACGCCCCCTCAGCCCGCGGCCTCCGCATCCTCCCGGTCCCGCAGGTACGCCTCCAGCTCCGCCGCCCCCGTGAGCAAGGCCCGCCCGCGGGTGGACAGCCGGGCGTGCCAGTCGGTCAGCGCGGCCTCCAGTGGCTCCAGACCACCGGCCGCCCGCACCTGGGCGAGCAGCGGCGCGATCTGCTCCAGCAGGTAACCGCCCCGTCTGAGCTGGTGGGCCAGCCGGGCATCCCGTACGTCGGCCTCGTCGTGGACGCGATTTCCGGTCAGCGGGTCGCGACCCGGGGTGGTCGGGTGCCGGCTCGCTGGTGAGCGCGCGTCTCGGCGAGGGGTATGCCTCTCTGCCCACGGCCCTCGGCGCGATCGGCCACCAGGGGATGCGGACCCCGGAACGGCCCACTGTCGGGGCCTGTTGTACGACCTTCCGGAGGACCCCTGCGTCGTCGATGCCCGCGGGCTCGCCACCACCCTCGCCGACCAGCACATCGAGCCCACGTGTCCCCTTGGTTCGGCTGCGCCCCGCTCGACCCGACCAGGCACGCCACCCGCACCTAGCGCGGAACAGCCAGCGGGCCGAACGGCCAGGCGTCGAACTCCCGTACAGCCCCCCGTAGTTCGTTCGAATCTCCAAACTTCCGGCGCAGTGGGTTACTTACGGCCTCGCGCACTGGTAGGAAACATTCCTAACAATCAGGTCTGGACCAATCTGCCACCCCCCACCTCCCTCTGGAGAACCCGTGGAACCTGACACAGTGCCCCCGGCCACCCACACCTCCCGCCGCACCGTCCTCGCCCTCATGGGCGCGGTGACCTGCGCCGGAATCCTCAGCCCCGCGCGCGCCACCGCGGCGCCCGCGGCCGCGCCCGGTCTCGACGACCCGGCGAAGAAGGAGATCGCCATGAAGCTGGTGTCGAGCGCGGAGAACTCCTCGCTCGACTGGAAGGCGCAGTACAAGTACATCGAGGACATAGGCGACGGCCGCGGCTACACGGCCGGCATCATCGGCTTCTGCTCCGGCACCGGGGACATGCTCGACCTCGTCGAGCTGTACGCCGACCGCAAGCCCGGCAACGTCCTCGCCAAGTACCTCCCGGCCCTGCGCCGCGTCGACGGAACCGACTCCCACGACGGCCTCGACCCGAACTTCCCCGGCGACTGGCGCAAGGCCGCCCGGGACACCGCGTTCCAGCAGGCCCAGAACGACGAACGGGACCGCGTCTACTTCAACCCCGCCGTCCGGCAGGGCAAGACGGACGGCCTGCGCGCACTCGGCCAGTTCGCCTACTACGACGCCATCGTCATGCACGGCGACGGCGGCGACGCGACGAGCTTCAGCAGCATCCGCCGACGTGCGCTGCGCCAGGCCAAGCCGCCGGCGCAGGGCGGCAACGAGACGACGTACCTCAACGCCTTCCTCGACGCGCGCGTGTGGGCGATGAAACAGGAGGAGGCGCACAGCGACACCAGCAGGGTCGACACCGCGCAACGCGTCTTCCTGCGCCAGGGCAACCTCGACCTGAACCCGCCCCTCGACTGGAAGGTCTACGGCGACAGTTACCACATCGGCTGATGCGGCAGCGGCCCGGCGCGGGGCTCAC